>JACKCN010000009.1 GCA_020634015.1 Candidatus Delongbacteria bacterium
GTGCAGCAGGCGTCCTGCCACAGGTGCTAGAAATGGGCCGGGCTCATGCGGGATTCAGGCGACTTGTGCGCTCTTCACAAGCCGATCCGGGCCCCGAATGATAGATTGGGCGCCAAACTCACGATTCCACCTCCGGGAGGCGCCAGATGGACAGCATGGACCGCATCGTCACCATCATTCTGGGCGGAGGGCGCGGCACGCGTCTGATGCCGCTGACCCGCATGCGCAGCAAGCCCGCCGTGCCCTTCGGGGGCAAGTACCGCCTGGTGGACATTCCCATTTCCAACTGCATTCACGCGGGGCTGTACAAGGTCTTCGTGCTGACCCAGTTCAACAGTTTCTCGCTGAACCGGCACGTGAACCTGAGCTACTACATCAAGGATTTTCGTAACAGCTTCGTGGAAATCTTCGCGGCCGAGCAGACCCCCGAGAACATGAACTGGTTCCAGGGCACGGCCGACGCCGTGCGCCAGGTGATGAAACACCTGCGCAACTACGACCCGGACTATGTGCTGATCCTCTCCGGCGACCAGCTGTATACCATGGACCTGCGCGACCTGGTGGAAACCCACATGCGCGACGGTGACCGCGGGATCACGGTGGCCACCACGATGGTCAACCGGGAAACGGCCAGTGCACTGGGGCTGATGCGCGTGGGCGAGAACAACCGGATCACCGAGTTCGTCGAGAAGCCCACCGATCCCGGCGTGCTTGACAGCCTGCAGCAGCCCGACGGGCGCTTCATCGCCAGCATGGGCATCTATGTCTTCGACCGCAAGGTGCTGGACCAGCTGATTGACGGCTACCCCGAGCACACCGACTTCGGCAAGGAGATCATCCCCCACGCCATGCGCTCGGTGACCACCAAGGCCTACGTGCACGACGGCTACTGGGAAGACATTGGAACCATCGGCAGTTTCTACGAGGCCAACCTGCTGCTGACCCGGCCCCAGGCCGAAGTCAAGCTCTTCAACATGGACAAGCCGATCTATACTCACGCGCGCTTCCTGCCCCCCAGCCATCTGGGCAGCGTCACTCTCACCGACAGCCTGCTCTGCGACGGGTGTTACATCGAAGGCGGCGAGATCCGCAACAGCGTGATCGGCATCCGCACGGTCATTGGCGAGAATGTGCTCATCGAGCGCAGCGTGCTGATGGGAGCGGAGAAGTATCACAAGGTGGGCGAGGGAGACGGCCACTGCACGGTGGACGACGGCAGCGTGATCCGCAACGCCATCATCGACCGCGACGTGCGCATCGGTCGACGGGTCCGGCTGGAGAACCGGGACAACCTGCAGGAATACGATGACGGGCTGGTGGAAATCCGCGATGGCGTGATCGTGGTTCCCAAGGGCACCGAGATTCCTGAAGGGTACGTGCTCTAGGGCACGCCGAAGCTGCTCAGGCGTCCAGGCAATTGCGGATCAGCGGATCCAGATTCTGCAGGCTGAACGGTTTGTTGAGGATGATCGCGTCCTCGAGATACCCGGGCGCCACTTCCTCGAGAGTCCGGTTGTAGCCCGTCATCAGAATCGCCGGCAATCCCGGATAGCGGTTGCGCAGGTGCAGGTACAGCTGGAAACCGTTCATGCGCGGCATGTAGATGTCCGAGATCACCAGACTCACCTTGTTCTGCTTCAGCAGCCTCAGCGCTTCTTCGCCGTTCTCCGCCTGCAACACGGTGTAATGGATCAGCCGCAGGTACTGGGCGATCACCGAGCGGAACTCATCGTCATCGTCCACCAGCAGAATCGTGTCGTTGATGTTGCGCAGGCGTTGTTCCAGCTCCTTGCCACGCAGACTGGTGGGAACCACGGAACTCTGCTCAAGCATCGGGCGCGTCGCGGGGGACTTGCCCGTATCCTGGCGCGCCAGACGCAACAGTGCGTACAGGTTCTGCCCCAGCTTGCGAATGCTCTGTTCGTCCTCGGGATAGGAGTACACGGTTCCCACGTAATCCGGTTGCTTGCGCTTCCAGCTTTCCGAAAGATCCGCGGGCACGATGAAGTTGATTCCGCAATGGGGAAAGAGGCGGGACAGGTTGGCCAGAGGCCCCAGAGCGCGGGTGACACCGCGTGGATCAATCAGCACCATGTCCGGGGGGGCGCTCATGAACTCGCCCGAGAGAGCATTGAAGTCGTTGACCACGCGCAGATGGAACTTGTCTCCCTCCAGTGCGGCACAGACGCTTTCGACGCGCTGACGATCGTTGAGAAACAGGATCATTGAAAATGCCTGAGTCTCGTTGCCGTCAGTCTCGCGTTCGACCGGCTGGTCCCGCAGACGCAGCAGTTCGCGAATCATGGCCACCACTGAAGCACCCGAATCCAGACAGCCCATCACTCCAAAGGTTTCCAGATCATCTTTCTGAGCCGTCAGCTCGGCGCTGCCGGCTTGTGAATTGCCGCGTGCCACAGCCACCAACTTTGCCAAGGGTTTTCCGTTGTCCCGGCAGAGCCTGAGCACGTCGTAGAGCTCGGGGCCCATGTTCTTGGTATCCAGGACCAGAATCAGGGGAGCCCCTTCCCAGATTTCGGGCAGCGCGTCCAGCGGCTGGCGGACCGTATGGATTGTTCGGTAGCCCTCCCTGCGCAATTCCTTGTCCAGATCTTCGGCCCAGCGATCGTTGCGGGAGATCACCAGCACCTTTTCTTCTGCGGCCATGCGTATTCCAGTATTGCGATCAACAGTGTGGTCAGCTCGTCCTTGATGCCGTGCCGTCCTTCGGTTATCGTCCGGGAATGGGATCGCTTTGATGCCCCGCGGACCTGACGAACACTCCGGATTCCTACATTCGCCGCGTGTCCCGGATCGATTTCCAGGAGCAAGGAAGATCGTTCCAGCAGTGTGGCCCAGCCTGAAGGAGTATTCCATGCACGCCATCGTCGAATGCGTTCCCAACTTTTCTGACGGCCGGAATCCGGACGTCATGCGTCAGATCTGCGCCGAGATCGAGTCCGTGGCCGGGGTGACCCTGCTGGACGTGGATCCCGGCGCTGCCACCAACCGCACGGTGGTCACCCTTGTCGGTCCTCCGGATCAGGTCTGCGAGGCGGCATTCAGGGCAATCCGCAAGGCTCAGCAGCTGATTGACATGCGCCAGCACCATGGAGAGCACCCGCGCATGGGGGCCACGGATGTCTGCCCCCTGGTGCCGGTTTCCGGCTGCACACTCGAAGACTGTGCCCGCTGGGCCAGCGCACTGGGAAAGCGGGTCGGCGAGGAGCTGGGAATTCCGGTCTACCTCTATGAGCACGCGGCCACCCGCCCCGAGCGACGCAACCTGGCCACCGTGCGCTCCGGCGAGTATGAAGCCCTGGGGCAGAAGCTGCTGGATCCGGAATGGCAGCCCGACTTCGGCCCGGCGCGTTTCGACGAGTCCCAGCAGCGCAGCGGGGCTACCGTGATCGGCGCCCGGGAGTTCCTGATCGCCTGGAACATCAATTTCAACACCACCGACAAGATGCTGGCGCACGAGGTGGCCCTGACCGTGCGCGAGAGCGGGCGTTTTGCCCGCAATGCCGACGGCACCCTCATGCGCGATGCCAATGGCGCCAAGATCCACCAGCCCGGGCTGCTCAAGTCGGTGAAAGCCGTGGGTTGGTACATCGACGAGTACCAGCGCGCCCAGTTGTCCATGAACCTGACCAGTTACCGTGATACGCCCCTGCACCGGGCTTTCGAAGTGGTGGAGCAGGAAGCCGCCAGGCTTGGATTGCGTATCACGGGCAGCGAACTGGTGGGACTGGTGCCGCTGGAATCGCTGCTCGAGGCAGGACGTCATTTTCTCAGGAAGCAGGGGCGCCTCGCGGCCGCCAGTGAGGCGGAGCTGATCCGGGTGGCCGAGATCAGTCTGGGCCTTTCCGAACTGTCACCCTTCAACGCCGACGAGAAGATCGTGGAGTACAGAGTGCGCGGGCGTGCCGGAAGGTTGGTTGGCATGACTGTGTGCGACTTCGGCGACCTGCTGGGCTCCGAGGCACCGGCACCCGGTGGAGGCAGCGTGGCGGCACTCTGCGGTGCGCTGGCTTCCGGCCTGGCCTCCATGGTGGCCGCGCTGACCTTCGGCAAGAAGGACTATCGGATGCACGACGAGGCCATGGACCGGATTGCCGACAAATGCCAGCAGCTGCGTGGTTTCTTCACCCGGATGATCGACGAGGACACCGAAGCCTTCAACCGGGTGATGGCGGCCATCCGGATGCCGCGCGCCAGTGAGGAAGAAAAGGAGGCCCGTGAACGAGCGATCGTGGCCGCCAACCGCGAAGCGACCCTGGTGCCCTTCCGGGTGGTGGAAGCATGCCCCGAGCTGGTGCGTCTGATCGCGGAAGTGGCCGAGAAGGGCAACCGCAATTCTCTCTCCGACGCGGGCGTGGCCGCACTGGCCGTGGGCACCTGCTGCGACGGAGCCGCGATGAACGTGCGGATCAATCTGGCCAGTTGCGAGGATCGCCTCTGGGCCTGCGATCTGGACGACCGCACGACCAACCTGCAACTGCAGGTGCGGTCGCAGCGGGAGCAGATTCTCGAGCGGATCAGGACCGAACTGTCCGTCAAGCCCTGAAGGCCCGCTCCGGACACCATGGGGCCCGGTTCTGCGGGACCGACCACCCCGCACAAACCGTGGACAACTGCCGATGCCCCGAGATCGTGAGACACTGCGGCGGGTGTTCCTCGAGGAATTGCCCGCCTGCAGCCTGGTTCGGGCCGCCTGGTTCGGAGGCAGTGATGCCACGGATCGGACGGACCGCTGGTCCGATGTGGACCTGTACGTGCTGGTGCAGCCCGGCCGGACAGAAGACTACTGTGAGCGGCAGGAGTGCTGGCTGGAACGGGTGGCGCCCGTGCTGCGTCGCTACCGCCTGCCCGAGCCCACGGCTCATGGTGCTCGTCAGGAGTTCATCCAGTTCGAGGGATTGCCCGAAGAACACATGCTGGATGTCTGTGTGCTCGAGTCCTTCGACCCCGGCGCCTGGATCGGGGTCGCCCGGCACGGCACGCCGCAGGTGATCCACGACCCGGAGAGTCTTCTGCTGGAGCCGGCCGTGGACCGTGATGCACTGACCGAGCGGCTGCAGGCCCGTCGGGCGACTCTCGGGACCACCTTCCCGCTGTTCCTGCATCTGGCGCCCAAGGCCGCACGCCGTGGCCTGCCCATCGAGGCCCAGGCGTGTTACCACTCCTTCGTGTTGCGTCCGCTGGTCGAGTTGCTCCGCCTGCGCTACTGCCCGCAGCGGCACGATTATGGCTTGCGCTATCTGGAGCAGGATCTGCCGGCGGAGGCATATGCCGAGTTGCTGGCTCTGGCCTGGCCAACCGGCATCGAAGCGCTGCCCCGGGACTGCGAGCTGGCCTCGGAACTGTTCTGGCGGACGATGGCGCAGCTTGAACGGGATGGCATTCGCTTTCCGGCACCTCCAGCTTGAGATGCGTCAAGCGAATGTTGCCGACTTCTGCCGATCATGACGGGCACGCAAACAGGAGCCCGCATGCATCGATCAGCTCTCACCGTGCTCTGCCTGCTTGCCTGGACCATGCTGGCCAGCGCACGCGCTCTCACCCCGTCCACAGCCGCTTGCCCGGCGCTCCCGGAGCTGCGGGACTCCACGCCGGGGCGGGCCCTCTGTCTTGCTGAGCAGACGACCCCTGAGCTGGCGCATCGGCCCGATCATGATGGACCCGCGGCTGGCATCCTCAGCTGCGACCCCTGTTCGGAGACCGGCGGGACACGAATCCGGTTCCGGGTCGTGCAGGCCGGCCAGGTGACTCTCACGCTGTACTCCGACGACGGCCGTCTGTTGCGAACCCTTGTGAATCGCCCGCTTGCGGAAGGACTGCACGAAGAACTGCTGGGCAGCCAGACCCTGGCCCCCGGCAAGTACTTGCTGGAACTCGCCTGCCGCCACCGCCACCAGCGTTGCCGTCTGCTCCTGGTGAAATGACGCCACCGACGCCCCGTTCGGCGTCTCCCGGCTCCCCCGCACGCAAAACCTGACCCGCCATGCGCCGATACTCCCGGAGCGGAATGGTCGTGCATTCCATCGTTCCGCATTGGCCCGCATCGGCCCGTGTTGGAATCGAACGTCCATGCTGTTGAAGCTGCTCGAACTATTGCTGGGTCCCGAACCGGGATTCACCCTGGAACAACGCCTGCTGAATGGAGCTCTCTTCTGTTCAGCGGGTGCCGCTACCCTGCTCTGTCTGTCCGACATGATGTTGAGATTGGGGCCGGAAGTCTGGTTGTTCTCGCTGTCGTCCAGTCTGACCATTGGAGGCTTGTACCTGCTGGGGCGGATGGGGTTCACGGGGCAGTGGTTGACCTGGGCCTTGTTCAGCAGTCTGGGCGCGGCGGCCATCTACGCCTGGATCGCCGTAGGTGGGCATCAGGGCGCCGCACCCCTGATCCTGGTCTGCATGGCCGCGGTGGTTCCCGCACTGTTTCAGGGCAGCCACCGGATCGCGGCCTGGATGTTCGTGCTGCTGGAAATCCTCGCTCTGTTCGAGTGGCAGCGCCGATTCCCCGATTGGGTTCGCAGCATCCGCAACCACGAACTCCATATCCATGACGTCGAAGTGAGTCTGCTGCTGGTTGGCGCGGGCATTTCGGGCATGGTGAGTCTGGTGGTGTACAACTATCGCCAGCAACGCGTGCGCACCCAGGAGCTGAACGATGCGCTGCGAATCAGCTCACAGGCACTGGAAGAGCGCAATCAGACGCTCAGCCGGGCCCTGGAGGAGATCCGGGCCCTGCGCGGAATCATTCCGATCTGCTCCCACTGCAAGAAGGTTCGCAACGATGATGGGCTCTATGAAGCGGTCGAGAAGTACATCTCACGTCACAGCGATGCGGATTTTTCGCACACGATCTGTCCCGATTGCATCAGTGAGTACTACTCCGAGTACGATGACGACTCGCCCGCTGACAGCCATTGAGCAGGATCCCCCGGTTCTTGAGACGCAGCACCCCGCTCACCGAACCGGTTCGGCAAGGGCACTCAGTGCATCACGCAATCCACTGGAACGCTCCAGGCGCGTGGCCGCCGCATCCAGCAGAGTCCTGCGCGAGGCCAGGACCTGCAGACTCTCCCGGGCCCGGCTGAGCGCCGTGTAGACCAGCTCGCGACAGAGCACGCGCCGTGACTGATCGGGCAGCAGTACCAGCACGCGTGCATACTCCGAGCCCTGGCTCTTGTGAATGGTGATCGCCCAGGCTGGCTTCCAGGGAGGCAGCAGGGCCGCCGGAAGCAGCCGCAGCGAGTGACCTTCCCGGAAGGCCGCCAGCAGTTGGCCGTCCTGCAGCACAAACACACCGCCATCCCCGTTGAACAGTCCGCGCTCCGCGGCGTTTCCCACCACCATCAAGGGCATGCCCGGCGCGCCTGCGCCCAGTGCCAGATCGGCACGCTCGCCAAAGAAGTGCTGTGCCGCGAACCGGTTCACCGCGTCCACGCCCAGCGGCCCCAGATTGAGGGCGCAGAGGATCTGGCGACTTTCCCACAGTGCCAGCAACTGCTCGGCATCCGCGGGAAGCGACCCGGGCGCGGGCAGAAAGCTGGACAGCAGGCCGGGCAGCTCCCGGGCTCCGGGCAGGTCGCGTCGGCTGAGTCCCGACTCATTCTCGTGATCCAGAATCTGCAACAGAGTCTCGCCATCGCCCTGGCGCAGTGCCGTGCTGGCACGCCCGATGGGACTCTCCGCCGCGAATCGGTGACTGTGATCCAGATGCATCCGGTGATCGCGCGTGGGCAGTGCGGGCCCACCTGTGGCACGGGGAAGAGAATGCTCCATTCCGCACCAGCTCTCCAGAAGGTCGGCCAGTTCCGGTGACAGCGAGTCGTCCTCGGGACAGAGATCGGCCAGCACGCTGCCCGCTTCCACGGAGGAGAGCTGGTCCCGGTCGCCCAGCAGGATCAGACGTGCTCCGGCGGGCAGGGCTTCCAGCAGGCGGGCCATCAGCGACAGGTCCACCATGGAGGCCTCATCCACCACCAGCAGATCCAGCTCCAGCGGACGCTCGCGCGTGTACGCGGCCCGTTCGGAGTCGGGGCGCAGCCCCAGCAATCGATGCAGCGTCAGGGGCGCCGCCAGGGGAGCACCGTCCAGGGTGGGGCTGGCCGCCAGAGCCTGCTGCATGCGAGCCGCAGCCTTGCCCGTGGGCGCTGCCAGCACGATGCGTGGCTGACTGCCGGCTCCGGGGGGCGCCAGGCTGGGCCAGAATCGTCTCAGCAGCTCAAGGATCCTGGACATGGTGGTTGTCTTGCCCGTGCCCGGACCGCCGGTGAGCAGCAGCAGACGGCTGTGCAGGGCCAGTGCCGCTGCGGCCCGCTGCCTGCCGGGCACCGGAAAGGCGGCCGCAAGCGCATGTCGCACCTCGTCCGGATCGAGTTCGGGAGGTGCTCCCTGACAGAGGGCAAGCAGGTCGTGTGCCAGCTGACGTTCCTGGACGAACTGGCGCAGCAGGTACAGCCGGTCGGCGTGATCCAGCACCAGAGGGGCCGTGTGTGGAGGCTGCGCACAGAGCCCGCTCTCCAGCAGCAGAGTGCGCCAGTCCGATTGAGCCAGTGTCGCGCACTGCTCGGGGTGCAGATCACTCGCCTGGCGCGTGAGGCCATCCAGGGGCAGGCAGACCTGGCGTTCTCCGGCTGCCCGGCTCAGCAGGGCAAGGGCCAGAGCCAGTACGGGCAACTGTGCCTCAGGCAGGGTGGGCCGGACCCGCTGGAGCAGGACGAGCGCGAAGGCGCGGTCCACCTCCTCGAAACCGTTCTCACCAGTGGATCCCTGCAGCAGGGTGTCGGCCGGATGGCCGGGGCGCAACCAACTCATTGCCGGCCTCCGTGAAGGGTGTCCAGTTCCCGGTCCAGGTCTTCCAGCAGGGCCACGGGCAGCGCCTCGCTCCAGATGCCGTGCTCGCGATCGTCCTGGGCGATTCCCCGCACGAAGAGGTAGTACGCACTGCCCAGGTGCTGACCGGGCGAATAGTCGGGCAGCCGATGGCGCAGCAGGCGGTGCAGGGCCACTCCGTAGAGCAGACTCTGCAGGTAGTAGGAACTGTGTGCCATCGCGCGGTCCAGCCCGGGTCGCCCATAGTCGTCCAGGGCCGGACCCAGACGGTTGGACTTCCAGTCCAGCAGGTGCCAGCGCCCTGCGGCCGTGAAGACCAGGTCGATGAAGCCTTTGAGATGCCCACTGAGGGGCCGGAAGCGCAGGTCGCGCCGCCAGCCCGCGCCTTCGGGGCCCGGCGGCCAGGAATGTGATGCAAGCAGGGCGCGCAGGCGTCCACTGTCGAGCCGCTTGACGGGCAGCAGGAATTCCAGCTCGTGCGCGCAGTCCTCGGGGGCCAGTCCGGCCAGCTGGAATGGGTCCTGCACCGTGCCCAGGGGAGCCCGGGCCGCCGCGACGATGCGCTCGGACAGCAGCGGGGCCAGGCTCGCATCCAGGCCCTGGGATCGCAAGGCCTCGGCGCTGTATGACAGCAGACCTGCGTCGGCAGTCTCGTCCTTGCCTGTCCGCTGGAGAAGAGGCAGGCCGTGCTCGAAGGCCGCGTGCAGGGCCGTGCCCAGTGCGGCAGCCTGTCCGGGCGCCACCTGGAGCGACTCTCCGGGAGCGGGATTCCCGCTGGGGCCCGCCCCGGAGTCCTGGGGCGGGAGTGCGGCGGGCTCTTCGGTCACGCTCTGGTCGTGATCCGGATCCTCGACCACTTCCGGTGCCTCGGGCGGCGTGTCGCCCGTGTCATGGCTCAGGCTGCTGAAGCTGCCGATCCAGGTGCGCTGTTCACGTCCGTCGGGCAGGGGCAGTGCCATCAGGGGGGGCTGATCCACGGGGCTGGCGGGAGCCTGATCCGCAAGCTGCGGAAAGTCGCTCTGGACCTGGATCACATGGCGCTGGTCCTCGGGCAGACCATCGCGCACCATTTCCAGGGCTTGCAGCCACTGGGCGCGAGTCGCGGAGATCTGCCGTGCTTCAAGTTCGGCCACCGCGGATGGCTGGCTGTCGGATCCCAGCACGAGTGCGCCCAGACCATTGACGCGCCTGCCTCTGGACTTCTGGTCGGGGCCCAGAGCGGCAGGCGGTCCGCAGATCAGGCGCACCTGGTGCCGGGCCCGGGTCAGGGCCACGTAACACAGTCGCACCCGCTCGGCCAGGTGCTCCTCGAAGGCCGCTTCCCGGTGCAGGTCCTGCTGGGCACTGCCCAGGTCCAGGCGGCGCGCGCCCGCCTCATCATGGTACTCGACCCCGTACTCCGCAGCCTGCAGCGAGTCGGCCCAGAGGAATGGGGCGAACACCAGCGGATACTCCAGTCCCTTGCTGGCATGGATCGTGACCACCTGCACGAGCGACTCATCGCTTTCGAGCCTCAGCTGGGCCTGTTCACCGCTGCGCTCCGAGGAGCGCAGGAGCTCCTCCCAGGCGGGCAGCAGGTCCGCAGGACTCAGGCCCTGCTCGTGTTCCAGCTGCAGCAGCAGTTCCTGGAGATGGCGCAGGTTGGTCAGTGCACGGGCACCGTCCAGTCGCGCCAGCAAGGCGCCCGGAACCCCCAGTCCATCCAGGCAGGCCCCCAGTGCGGGGGCGATTCCGGAGCGCCGCCACAACTCGGCACAGCGCTGGAACAACGCCGCCACCGGGGCCAGACGTTGCGGTTCTCGCGCACAGGCTTCCAGTGTCGTTCCATCTGTGTCACAAAGTCCGCCGGCGAGGGCGCTGAGCAGCAGGGAGGGGTCGCCGGGAGTGCGCAGCGCCAGCAGGATCGGGCGCAGCCCGCGTGCTTCGGAACTGTCGAACACGGACTCCAGGCTGATCCGCTGGGCCGGAATGCCCGCCTGATTGAGCGAGGCGTGGATCTGGCGGGCCTGGCTGTGGCTGCTGACCAGCAGGGCGATGTCGCCCCCCACGGGTGTGCGCCACTGGCCGGGGCTGGCTTCCAGTTCCAGTTCACCCGCCAGCAGGCGGCTCACCTGACGCGTGCATTCCTCCACCACCCAGTGCGACCGGCGGGACTTCGAGGCGGCCCAGATCTCCTCGGGCTGCAGTTGCAGGCAGAGTGCGGGCGCCGGGCACCCATCGGCCCGGCGGATGCGTGCCGCGGACCGGTGACCTACGTGTGAATAGAGGATGCCTTCCGAGCGGAACAGGCCTGCGGGCCTGGAGAAGAGCCGGTTGAAGGCCGCGAGCAGGGGGGCATCGGAACGATGGCATGTCTCCAGACGTGCGCTCCTGGCCCGGGCTTCGTTCTCGCGGCGGGCTCGCAGATAGGCGTACACATCGCCTCCGCGGAAGGCGTAGATCGCCTGTTTGGGATCGCCCACCAGCACCAGCGGACTGCCCGCCGGAAAGATCTTCGAGAGGATGTCCCACTGAACCGGGTCCGTGTCCTGGAACTCGTCCACCAATGCGGCCCGGTAGCGCTCGCGCAGGGTGGCGGCCAGGGTATCACCACCGGGGCCAAGGAGGGCTTCGCGCAGAATGGTCAACAGATCCTGGAAGGATTGGCGGCCCAGCCCGGAGCGCATCTCCCGCAGAGTGGCCGGCAGAGTTCCAAGCCAATGCGCGACCAGACCTGCCATCCATTGTTGGCAAATCGAGTCCAGAGCCTCCTGGTGATCCATGTAATCCCAGAGCGCAAGCAGCAGAGTGTCGGGCTGGAAGTTCCCATTGCCCCAGCGTTTGTGGACTTCGTCTCTGGTGTAGTACATGGCCAAAGCCTTCAGGGAGGCGCTGTCCGGGGGCACTGACATGTCCAGCAATCGGTTCAGCTTGGTCTGCCAGATCGGCAAGTGGTTGGATCTGGTCAGATTCCTGATGCGCGCTGGATGGTCCTCCAGCCAGCGGTGCCAGGCCTTGCGCGCCGTTGGATCACTCACTTCCGGACGCTCGCGCACCAGGCGCCAGGCGGTTTCGAGTGACACAGCCCGGCGATTGAGTGCCTCGGTGTCCGGCAGAGACGGAGGCAGGTCCAGCACCAGATCCGGCTGCTCGAGCCACTTGTTCAACCTGCTGGACACGGTGGTGGGAGTGCCCAGGTCCAGGCGGGTCGGCAGAAGGGGGTGCAGGGATTCGAGAGTGCGGCGCAGCACGTCGCCGAAGAGCTGGGCGCGCAAGGCCGGGGGATCCTCGCCGCGATCGCGCACGGGAGGCTGCCCCAGCCTGAAGGCCCAGTCGTTGAGCACACGACCGCAGAAGCCATGGATGGTGTACACGGCCGCACCGTCAAAGTCCTCGAGCGCGGCGGCCAGCCGCTGGCGAGCCCTGTCGGCATCATGTCCATCAAGCAAGGAGGCCAGGTCCGGGTCGGCCGGGACGCTGCCGTCAAGCATGCCCAGGGCCTGGGCCAGACGCTGGCGCAGGCGTGAGCGCAGCTCGGCCGTGGCGGCTTCGGTGAAGGTGACCACCAGGATCTGGCGTGGCAGCAGCTCGTGCTCCAGCACCAGCCGCAGGTAGAGCATGGCCAGAGTCCAGGTCTTGCCCGTGCCCGCGCTGGCTTCGATCATCAGGGTGCCATCCAGGGGCAGCAGGTGTGCCGGACGAGGGGCGCTCATGCCAGGTCTCCCTTCGACAGTGCGTGATCCAGCAGGGGAGTCAGGCAGAGTTCGGCCAGCTCGGCGAAACGGGTTTCCAGCTCGGGAGTGGCCAGAAATCCGCCGGTTCCCCAGGCGCAGAGGTTCCAGGGATCTTCCCCTTCGCCGGCCTGCATGTACCCACCCTGCCAGGCGTCGAGGACCTTCTCGCGCGGATCGGCATCGCCGGCCTTCGCAAGAGCCTGGACCCAGGCCATGGCACACGCGGGTGCGAAGGGGGCCGGGCCGTTCCGGGGACCGAGCCAGGGCGCCAGCCAGGGCTCAAGCAGCGCGCTCGCGTCGTCGCGGGTCTGGAAGATGCGCTGGGTTTCCTTGAACAGCACCAGGCTCCAGCCGGTTTTCGTGGACACCAGATCCTCCGGGTCGCAGGCGTTCCAGACCAGATGCTCGAGCCAGTCCTGGACCAGGCGCCTGGCGGAAAGTCTGGATGCATGCAGCACCAGCCGGCCCCCGCCAACCAGCGCGCACTCGATCGTGCCACGCAGACGCAGTCCGTGCACGATGCCGTCCAGCGGGCGGGGCTGGGTCAGGAGGGAGCACCCGGGAAGAAGGTCCGCGATGGTCTCCTTCCAGCCCGATGCCGTGTGTTCCAGTTCGGCAAACAGTTTGTGTCCCAGTCTGCCGCCCGGCAACAGGCCGCGGGCGTGCAGACTCGCTCTCAGGGCTGCCGGGTCCTGTCCGCTCAGCAGAGCGGGCCAGGCCTGCTGGCGCAGGGACCAGCCCTCCAGTGATTCAATGGCGAAACTTTCCCGTTGAGGCAGATCCTCGTCGGCGGGCTGAAGTTTCAGGCGGTAGCGGGACTGCAGCCAGCTCCGTGCGGGGTGGCCCCAGTAACGCACCAGAGTGGACAGGGCCAGTTCGGGACGAGCGTCCTGCCCGCTGCCGCCCGGAGACTCGGGCAGTTCCGGAATGGTCGGCCCACCATATGTATACAGTCCGGTGTCGCCGGTCAGCTGACCCGCTGCTCGGCGGGCCAGCGCAGTGGCCAGATCGTCGCGGTAGCTCCGGCGCGGAGCATTTTCGTGGAACAGGGCCGCGTGAAAGGGTTGAAGCGGGTGCTGGATCACGGGCAGGCTGCGCCCGTCCCCGGCCTGCTGGCAATCCAGCCAGTCCAGCAGGGAGCGCACCGGGCCGCAGGCCGCGCGCTCCGTATTGTGCCGGGCATCGCGCCCGCACCAGGAGAGGTACAGCACCTCACGCGCGCCCAGCAGCGCCTGGCGGAAGAGCAGCCGGTCCTCGCGGCGGGGATCCCGGTCGCCATGCCGCTTTCCTCCCTGCGTCAGATCCAGTTCGCTGGCCGCCGAGATCCGGGGAAACTCGCCATCGTTCAGGCCCAGCAGGCAGATCACGCGGGCGGGCACGCCAGCCAGGGCGGTCATCTCGCCGAAGGTGATCCGCCCGTCGAGGAACTGGCCGGCAAAGGCCCGCGGCTCCAGCCGGGGAGCCAGCATGCCTCTGAAGGCGGCGTGATCCAGCGGCCGTGTCTCGGCTCCGGCGCGGGCTTCCTCTTCCAGCACGCCCAGAGAGGCGAGCAGACGCTGCCCCTCGAGCGCGCGTTCCCCGTCCAGAGTGGCCATCAGCTCGCCGAGCCAACGGGCAACCAGCGCCAGCCAGTCGGCCAGGCTCCGTGGATGTGCCAGGTCTTCCTGCCAGCTGGCCACTTGCCGCAACAGCCCGGCAAGCGCTCCGATCCGGCGCCGGGCGTCGCTTCCGCTGGCGGGCACGGGCTCGGGAGTCCCGTCGGGCAGCCATGACGCAGTCTGCGGCTCCCGTGTGTCCGGAGGCGCGGCCAGCCCGATGAGCAGGCGCTCCAGGCCGACCTCCCAGGACTGGCCATCTTCCGACGGAAGCTCCAGAGCGGACTGTTGTTGCCCATCCAGCCCCCAGCGGATTCCCGCGGCAGCCACCAGATCGCGCAGAGCGCCATGGTCGTCGGCGGTCAATCCCAGACAGGCGGCCAGCAGGGGTTGACGCGCGAGGGTGAGCACGTCTTCGGCACCCAGACGCGCACCGGCCAGGGCCAGCAGACTGTCCAGCAGCTGCTGCCAGGCTTCGGCGGGCGAATTGCGGCGGCTGAGCGTATAGGGCAGTGCCGGGCGCTCGCTGCCCCGGGGAATGCGTCCGAACACCGCCTCGATTGCCGGGGCCCAGCTGGGCAGATCGGCGCAGAGCACGAGGATCTGGTCGGGATGCAGGTCCTCCAACGTGTCGAAGAGCCGCAGCAGCTCGTCCTGAAGCACTTCCAGTTCGCGCCAGAGGCTGTGGCAGGAGTGGAGTGCGAGACTGTGATCCGGCGTGTCGCCTGCCCCGTCCACGGCGGGCAGGACCATGCCCTGCAGGCGGGCCTGCAGTTGCCCCAGCCGCCCGGGCGCGCAGCTGAAGCCGGTCGGATCGGGCCAATGGCGTTCGGCGGGCCAGGCCCCGCACTCCCGCAGTTGCTGGTCCAGCTCCTGCTCCAGGGCATCGCCGTCCAGCCCCGGCAGCAGGGGCCAGGGGGCCGGCAGCAGCGATTGGCGCGCCCGCAGCAGATAGAGGTGGACGGGAATGTGACGGGCCAGGGCCTTGAACAGCTGGAATTGTGAATCCGGCAAGGAGGCCGGCAGAAAGAGATGCAGTCTCTCGGGCAGCCCGGGCGGCGTGATGCCTTCGGCAGTCAGCGCACGCTGAAGGTCCTCAAGCAGGCGCGGACGCAGGGCCGCCGCGGGCAGGGCGCGTGTGACACGGTGCCAGAGCCGGGCCTGCCAGGGGGCATCGGCTTCCGGTGCCGCATCCGCCCAGGCCAGCAGCCAGTCGGGGCGATGGACCTGCAGTTGGTCCAGGCTGTCGGCCAGCAGGCGGGCCAGCTCCAGCTGGCGCTGGGTGACGTGATCACTCTGGAGAAAGGGGGCCAGTTGGGGGAGAGCCTCGTCGCGGGCGAAGGCTGGCAATTCGTTCAGGATGTGGCTGAGCAGCAGCTCGGAACTGACGGGGTGCTGCGCGTGAAAGTCCGGAAGCAGTTGCGCGGCCAGTTCCCAGAGCCAGGTCGAGGCGAAGGGCAGATGCAGCCCGGCGCTCAGCCCCCGCCGACTGGCCAGTTCCTGGCTGAGCCAGCGCCCCAGCCCCTTCGAGGGCACGATGACCGTGCGCCGGGCCAGCACCGACCGGTGGCGGTCCAGGTTGTCGGCCAGCGCCTCGAGCAGCTGCTCGCTGCTCCAGCCAATGATGGGGTCAAACACAGGCACCTCGCGGGGATCTCGGGACGATGGGGCGCAAGTTCCGGCAGGGGTGGGACACTGGCGCGTTTCAATCTGGCGAACGGGGAGGGTTTGCGCAGGCGGGGAATGCCGCTTGACTGTTTCGTGCATTCACGCGTCAAGCGCTGGACGGCTCCACGCTCGAAAGGGCGAAAATCTCTGCTTGATGCAGAACGCCGCGATTGCCAGTTTGAGCGCGCTTGTCCGTGACCCTCTCCCGTCACCCACTCGTCGATGCGAGCTTCCCGATCCATCCGGCCCGGCGTCCCGCCACCGAGCCTTTGTGTCTCAGTGCACCTGCCACTGACTCAACGAAAGGCAATCCGATGAAAGCGCTCACTCGATGGCCGTTCCTGCACTCCAGATCGATGCGACCTGTGCCTCAGGTCCGCCCGGTCAGTATCGTCCTGCTTCTGCTGTGGCTGTGTGCCGTGCCCGCATCTCAAGCCGAACCGTACTCCAGACTGGCCGGCTTCCAGTCCCGCAGCGAGATACGTTTCTTCAACAACACAATGCTGCGGGGCAGCTACCATTTCAATCAGCAGAGTGTCATCGGTAACCACTCGATCTACCGCGACCCCGCAACCTGCCACGGACCTGTGGACGATTCGACCTTCTTTCTGGAAGGGGTCCACGCGTTCCACGATTCGCTGGCCTGGCCACCCCTCTCGCAGATCGAGCAGCTCAAGCAGATGATTCCGGAAGCAGGCATTCTGGAAGGCCAGGACTCCGAGGGCCGCTCGATCACGACCGAGCTGCAGTTCGTACCCGATGGCTTTTGGCTGACCCGCCGCTGGGTCGGGGAAGACGCCCCGCCCGGAGGACAGGTACTCGATTCCCTCGTGTTCCATCCCTATCCCGAATTTCCCGTGCTCTGGGTCAACGGTGTCGCCCGAATGAAGGGCATCGTCGGCCAATCCCTGACCCTGTTGGTGAGTGACAGTCTGTTCATCATGGGTGATCTGATCGTTGCGGGGACGGACACGACATCCTGCCACGAAGAGGCCTTCGGACGGGTGCCGGTCCCTTCGACGATTCAACTGGGACTGATCGGAGAAAGGGATGTGATCATCGCCGCGACGCTGGAAAATGGGGCCTTCAATGGGCAGAGTGCCCCGTGGAACAATCCCTGCTATCTGGACAACCACCCAGTTGTGGAGCGTTGCAATCAGTGGCGCCGCGATGTGATTCTCACGGCCAGCGTCATGGCTCTGGGCAAGGCTTTCATGGCCGAGTACTGGCGTACGGCGGTGACCGTTGGAGACGATCCACCCGCTCCACCTCTGGAATGCCCTTCTGAGGACCCGCCTGCGGACTATGGGTATCCCGGGTGCATCATTGGCTCCACGGGTGCCGACCGTTGGGGCAAACTGTGGTTCTGTGGCTCACTGGCTCTTGACTGTCACGGCGTTTTCGGTCACTCATCTTCAGATCCGCCCGCTTTCATCATCGGGTTCACCGAGAGCACTCTCCGCTATGATGAAAATCTGTACGATCGGACCCCACCCTTCTGGCCCGAGCTGGAATGGATCGATGCGGACCCACCCACGATCACACTGTCGCCGGAAATGGAAGGCCTTTGCGGTGCTGTCATCGACGCCGATCTGCTCCAGCAGTTGCTGGAATCGGGCGACCTGAGTGTTGTCGTACAAGCCAATTCTCAAGCGGAAGGTGGGCGGGAAGAGTTCACACTTTCCACCTGGCTTGATGGGGTGAGAATCGCCCAGAGTGAGGATACCTTGCTGGCCGGACAGACACGGGTTCTTCATCCCGTGTGCGAGTGGCCTGCGGAAGAAATCCACGAGCTGCATTTCACGGTAGCCTGGGATTCGCAAATCTGGAATGTCGGTGGAGAGCTGTGCCACTGGACCCTGGATCTGGGAGATCCCGATCCTCTGGTGATCGAACCGTCTCCCGCCCTTCAGGCGCTCTGTGGTCAGCAGGTTGAGTGGTTCCAGTTCCATCCGCTGTTGAGCAGTGGCCAGATCTACTTGCACGCACAAGCTTCGGTCAATGCACTGGGCGGTTTCGAAGTCCTGCATTTCGAATGCTGGCGCAATGATCTGCTGAGTGACAGCCTGACCGTCGTGCTGGACGCGGGCGAGAGTGTGGACTACCGGCCGCAGATCCACCAGGACCGCGAGGACGAATTGCGCAGCCTGTACCTGAGTGCCCGCTGGGATTACCAATACTGGAACCAGAATGGAGAACTGTGTACTCTGGAGTTCGCGGATCCCGACCCACCCGTGCTGAGCTGGAGCGAAGCTGCCACGGAAGCCTGTGCGACGCCGGTGGCCTGGAGTGAGTTCCGCAGCCTGCTGGACGCCGGCCTGATCTGGCTGGATTTCCAGGCCAGTCCACAGGCGCTGGGGGGTTCCGAATGGGTGCGCGTGGAAACCTGGCTGAATGATCAGCCGGTGGACACCGTGTCCGGCATTCTGGCCGCTGGTGAAAGTGCCCGCTTCAGCCCCAATGTGTCGGCACTGCCCGACGACCTGCAGTCGATGTCCCTGCATGTCCGCTGGGACAACGAGAGCTGGAACACGGACGACAGCCAGTGCCGCTGGACCTTTGATGCAGTGTCACTGCCCGAGAGTACTCCAGTGCCTGCCACATTCACCGTGTCGATCGTCCCCAATCCGGCCAATCCGACATTCACGGTCGTCTATGAATTGCCGGTTGCGGGGGAGACTCTGCTGGAGCTCTACAATCTGCAGGGCCAGAAAGTGCGCACGCTCGCCCAGGGATTCCGGGCGACGGGCAGCCATCGTGAGACGGTGGACCCGGGACCGGGTGCCAGCGGGCTGTACCTGATCCGCATCGAGACACCCTCGGGGCAGGCCGTGCGGAAAGTGCTGGTGTTGAAGTGATTCCGTGACGAGTCGGATGGGTCGCCCATTGCATGGCGCCCATTGCATGGCGCCCCGGATTGCACCGGAACAGCTACCTGTCGTTGAGCCCGTGTATGGCATGTCGGGTCCTGCTGGAAGCTTCGACCTCCGCCTCTGATCCATCCCCTTCCGCAGGGGTGACGCCGGTGGCGGAACCAGTGAGGCGGGGCAGTCGGGCAGGGGACATCGGCCGCCGCGCTTGCTCGCCGGACCGCATCGCGGGCCAAGTTTGCGCGGCGCGGGGCCTGCTGAGCCTTCTTTTGGTCTACCTTTTCTTCGCGAAGAAAAGGTAGAGAGCGCCCCCCGCGCAGGGGAGTGCATTGCCGGCGACCGGCGACAGCATCCGTGACTCGCACACCGTCCGGCGCACAGCAGTTCCGAACGCGAATGAGTTTCGGTGTAACCGCTCGGGATCCTCATTCTGGGCGCCACATGCTGTGCGCCCCTTTCACGGGGATGACACTGATTGTGTCACTTCCGCAGCGGTGAGGCCGGTGGCGGAACCATCGAGACGGAACGGTCGAGCAGGGAATGCGGGCCGCCGCGCTTGGTCCGAAGGACCGCATCGCGGGCCAAGTTTGCGCGGCGCGGGGCCTGCGGAGCCTTCTTTTGGCCACACTTTTCTTCGCGAAGAAAAGGTAGAGAGCGCCCCCCGCGCAAGGGAGTGCATTGCCGGCGACCGGCGACAGCATCCGTGACTCGCACACCGTCCGGCGCACAGCAGTTCCGAACGCGAATGAGTTTCGGTGTAACCGCTCGGGATCCTCATTCTGGGCGCCACATGCTGTGCGCCCCTTTCACGGGGATGACACTGATTGTGTCACTTCCGCAGCGGTGAGGCCGGTGGCGGAACCATCGAGACGGAACGGTCGAGCAGGGAATGCGGGCCGCCGCGCTTGGCCCGAAGGACCGCATCGCGGGCCAAGTTTGCGCGGCGCGGGGCCTGCTGAGCCTTCTTTTGGCCACCCTTTTCTTCGCGAAGAAAAGGTAGAGAGCGCCGCCCGCGCAAGGGCATGGCCCCCGACGGCCGAATATGTAAAGGGCCTCCGTTCCATTGCATGGCGCCCCGATTTCGCGGACGGCCTCCCAACAGGACAAGAATGGCGCGACTTGATCGGGCCCGGCTGGAAGCTACGTTGCTACGTCGCAGGGGATGTCAAGCAGGCTTGCAAGTCCCGGCTTGCCCGTTATATTTGGCGCGATCCGCGCACCCCATGGCGGACTGACCCTTTAAACCGGTCCCGTGAGGCCGGAAAGGACTTCCGATGCACCACCGCGTCCTGCCGCCCGGCACTCGCGCGATCCCTGCAAGCCCCTGCGGTTTCTTTCCGGAACCACCTTTGGCCCATTCCCGGGCATCCTCAGTCATTCAATCCAATGATCCTTCGCTGGCGAACAGCTGCTCCGATGCGCGAACCAGCGCGGCGCTGTCCTGCGTTCCACCTTCTGATGGGAAAGGCACCCCATGACCTTTCGTGACAAATCCCAGCTGGCCGATCCCGGTCAGCTCTCGCGCACCATCGCCCGGTTGGCGCACGAGATCCTCGAGAACAACCGGGAGATCGGCGATCTGGTGCTGGTGGGCATGCAGACACGGGGCGTCTTTCTGGCGCGTCGCCTGCGGGACCTGATCGCCGGGCTGGACCCCGTCACTCCCGGCTACGGCGAGCTGGACGTGACCTTCTACCGCGACGACTGGCGCATGAAGCTCAAGCAGCCGGTCGTGCAGCCCACCCAGATCGATCCGGACATCACGGGCAAGACCATCATCCTGGTCGACGACGTGCTCTACACGGGGCGCACCGTGCGCGCCGCGCTGGACGCGCTGATGGACCTGGGCCGACCTGGCAGGATCCAGCTGGCGGTGCTGGTGGACCGCGGACACCGCGAGCTGCCGATCCGCGCGGACTATGTGGGACGCAACGTGCCCACCGCGGCCAACGAGGAAGTGCGCGTGCGCATGCAGGAATGCGACGGCGAGGACGCGATCTGGCTGGTGGAAAAAATCGACGGGGAGGCCTGAGCCATGGACGGAACCCTCAGCCAGCGTCATCTGCTGGGTCTGCAGCACTACACGGCGGCCGACATCGGCCTGATCCTGGACACCGCCAGCAGCTTCCGCGAAGTGCTGGAGCGACCGATCAAGAAGGTGCCCACCCTGCGCGGCATCACGGTGGTCAATCTGTTCTTCGAGAACAGCACGCGCACCCGGATCAGCTTCGAGATGGCGGAGAAGAGGCTGTCGTGCGACACGGTGAACTTCAGTTCCAGCACCAGCAGCACCCAGAAGGGCGAGACCCTGCGCGACACGGCGGCCAACATCGAGGCGATGAAGATCGACGCGGTCGTGATGCGCCACAGTTGCCCGGGCTCGCCCGGCTTTCTGGCCGACTGCCTAGACAGCATCATCATCAACGCCGGAGACGGCGCACATGAGCACCCGACCCAGGCCCTGCTGGACCTGATGTCGATCCGCAGCAAGCATCCGGGGGGCTTCAAGGATCTGCGGGTGACCCTTGCCGGCGACATCCTGCACAGCCGGGTGGCCCTGTCCAACATCTACGCGCTGCGCACCCTGGGCGCCAAGGTCCAGGTCTGCGGACCCGCGACCCTGATTCCCCGCGCGATCGGCGAACTGGGCGTGACCGTGTTCCACCGCATCGAGGAGGCCATTGAGAACAGCGACGTGCTGAACGTGCTGCGCATCCAGAAGGAACGCCACACGGCCCACCATTTCCCCAGTGTGCGCGAGTACCACGACCGCTACGGGGTGACCCTCGAGCGGCTCAAGACCCACGCTCCGAACGGGATCACGATCATGCACCCGGGACCGATCAACCGCGGTGTCGAGATTTCCAGCGAGGTGGCCGACAGCGAGTACAGCGCGATCCTGGACCAGGTGACCAACGGTGTGGCCGTGCGAATGGCCGTGCTTTACCTGCTGCTGGGAGCCGAAACCGTGAAGGGGGAGAACGCATGATGAAGGAACTCAACCTGCGCGGAAACGCCCTGCTGCTCAAGGGCGCGCGCGTGCTGGATCCCGGGGCCGGCCTGGATGGCGTGATGGACCTGCGGATCTTGGAAGGGCGCATCGCCGAGATCGGCCCCGCGCTGAAGGCCGGGACGGGAGCCGTGATCGACCTGAGCGGGGCCCTGATCACACCGGGGCTGGTGGACCTGCGCGCGCGCTTCGGTGAGCCCGGCCAGGAGGAACGCGAGACCCTGGCCACGGGGCTCAAGGCCGCCGCGGCCGGGGGCTTTGCGGAAGTCTGTGTGCTGCCCGAGACCACCCCGCCCATCGATGACGCCGCCGGCCTGGAGTTCTGGCGCACACGGGCGGCGGGTCACGCCGCCCGCCTGCTGCCGGTGGCCTGTGTCACGCGCGGCGGCAGCGGCGAGATCCTGGCCGATCTGGCCGAGCTGGTGGACGCGGGTGCCGTGGCCTTCAGCGACGGCAACCGTGGTCTGCCCGGGGCCCACGCCCTGCGCGGCAGCCTGCTCTATGCCCGTCAGTTCGGGCGGCCCATCTTCCAGCTCTCCGCCGACGAGAGCCTGCTGGGCGGAGAAGTCCACGAAGGCCGGGCCAGCCTCTTCAGTGGGCTCAAGGGCATTCCGTCCATCGCCGAGGACATTGCCGTCTACCGGGACATCCGCTGCGCCGAGTACGAGAACGCGCCCCTGCACCTGCAGCTGCTCAGCACGCGCGAGAGCGTGCAGCTGCTGCGCGAGGCGCGCGAGCGCGGCGTGCCGGTGAGCGGTGACGTGGGCGTGCATCACATGTGCTTCACCGAGGAGGACTTCCTGGCCAGCGACTATGGCCCCGGCCTGCGTCTGCAGCCACCGCTGCGCACCGAGGAGGACCGCCGCGCGCTGATCGCGGCGCTCAAGGACGGCACGTTGTCGGCGATCGTCAGTGATCATCGGCCCGCGGACTTCGACCGGATGGACCGGGAGTTCAGCTATCGCCCCTTCGGTGCCAGCAGCCTGGAAACCTGCCTCGGAGCCGCGGTGAAGGCATTGGTCGATACCGGCGAACTCAACCTGGCACGCCTGGTGGAATTGTTCAGCGATGGCCCCCGCCGTGTACTGGGACGCCCTGCCGTGCGGATTGCGGCAGGGCAGAAAGTCTGCCTTAGTCTTTTCCGAAGCCAATCCTGGACCTACAGGCGGAACGCTGGCCAGAGCCGGGGTGTCAACAGCCCCTGGGAAGGCCAGGAGTTGCCTATGAGTGGCCTGGGGGTTCTGAATGGCGATCTGGCTTGCCTTGATGAGTCGCTCGCGGAGCTGATCCGGGTCTGACCGGAGCTGAACAGACGCTTGTACAGAAACGGGCAGAAAGCCAGTCTCCCTGAGCGGACCAGCCAGCACGTCAAAGCTGATTCAGCTTGGGAAGCGGACAAACAGGCGCCACGAATTCCGGAACGATTGTTGCGTGATATGTGCGTCAGGGCACAGCTGCCCAGCTCAACGATTTTTCATCAGCCTGAACTGAACTGTCGTCAACAGTGAGCCGACCGCAATACCGGACGGTTCTCCCCTGAACCAAGGTCAAGGAG
Organism: Candidatus Delongbacteria bacterium; assembly: GCA_020634015.1. Lineage (NCBI taxonomy): Bacteria > Candidatus Delongiibacteriota > Candidatus Delongbacteria bacterium. Next base: position 23,253 of record JACKCN010000009.1, read on the forward strand.
CAAGAGCATGAGAACAGTTTCCAAGGTCCTGCTGACCCTCGCGGTGGCCGGTGCTTGGCAATCCGCGATGGCCGCGGGTTTTGTCCAGACCGAGTACACGGCTGAGGAACTTCAGCTGAAGGCCGCTGGGTTGGCGGAATCCGCCTCGGATTGGCGTGCCCCGGCGAATGATGACGCGGGTCGCGAGGGCGGCCCCGATGCCAACGGTTATGGCTGGTTGCATTCCAACGATGCGGGCGGCCCCACTTTCGCCTGGGTGGACGCGACGGTCTCCGGCACCGATCTGGCGCTCGTGGCGGACGATGGTTCCAGCTCCCCGATCGCGCTGCCCTGGACTTTCACCTTCTACGGCGTGCCCTACACCAGCTTCACGGTGTGCACCAATGGGTTCTTGAACTTCGGCGCGTCCAGTACCGCCTTCTCCAACACGAACCTGCCGGCCACCGGCCAGCCCAATGCGATCGTCGCGCCCTTCTGGGACGACCTGAGCACCGGCTCCCACGGCTCGATCTGGCACTGGTATGACTCGATCAACGATCAGGTCGTCATCGAGTTCTTCGAAGTGCCCAAGCTGAGCGCCGTCACCTACAACACCTTCGAAGTGATCCTGCGCCCCGATGGCAGCATCCTGATGCAGTATCTGAGCATGCCCGGAGTGCTTACCAGCGCCACCGTGGGAATCGAGAACGCCACCGGTACCATTGGTCTGGCCGCCAATTACAACGGTACGGGTGAACTGATCGCTGACGGAGTGGCCATGCTGTTCAGCCAGGCTCCCGGCGACTGGAATCCCCCGGTCATCGTGCACACCCCGTTGGGCACCCAGAACACCACCACCCCGTCCTATCTGGTGTCCGCCACCGTCACGGACGAAGGCACACTGACCGCCATTGACATGATCTACAACGTCGGTGGCGGAGATGTCACCGTGGCCATGACCAACACGGTAGGCGACACCTGGGAAGCCAGCATTCCCCAGCAGCCCGACCTGACCGCGGTGACATACCGCGTGGTGGCCAGTGATGACTCGGGCAACGGCCCCTTCACTACCACCTCGGGTCCCTACACCTTCAATGTGGTCGGTGATGTCACCAGCTTCCCCTACGAGCAGAATTTCGATCTGTTCGCCACGGGTGCCTTCCCCTTCACTGAGAAATGGGCCAACAGCTCGGGGACTCCCGCCTGGTATGCCGGCAGCACCACGCCCTCCGGCGGTACGGGTGCCACGGCCGACCACACCGGTGGTGGCAAGTTCATCTATTGCGAAACCAGCAACGGCGGCACCGGTCAGGAGTATGTGGTGCTGAGCCCCGTCTTCGACCTGGGTGCCCTCTCCGTGCCCCAGCTCAAGTTCTGGTACCACATGGTCGGCGCCACCATGGGCACCCTGAACGTGGACGTCCAGGATGTGGACATGGGCATCTGGACCGATGGCGTCTTCAGTCTGAGCGGCCAGCAGCAGGCTTTGCAGGCCGATCCCTTCCTGCAGGCCACCGTGGACCTGACGGCCTATGCGGGCATCCGCACCCAGGTCCGTTTCCGCGGCGTGCGCGGCACAAGCTTCACCGGTGACATCTGCGTGGACGACGTGTTCCTGGGCGAAGCCCCGTCCTTTGATGTGGCCCTGGCTCTGGACAGCTTCGCCGACCCTGTCTCGATCAACGGCAGCATGGACGTGATGGCCACCGTCACCAATCTGGGTGCCACCTCCGCCGATGTGGACGTGGAGCTGGACTACGACGGTGTGGCCGGTGCCGATGACACCATCAGCATCATGGCCCTGGGTGCCGGCATGAGCCAGCAGGTGCAATTCACTTCCAACGCTCCCGGTACCGCGGGCAACTATCCGTACTCGGTCACGGCCGTCGTCACCAACGGTGTGGATGGAATCCCCGGCAACAACAGCGCCAGTGGCACCTACGATGCCGTGGACAGTGCCCTGCCGCCCCAGAACGTGTTGGCCAGTGATGACCAGCTCGACCAGATCACCGTCACCTGGACGGCTCCCGACTGGTTCGTCGTTCCCCCGGCTCCCCGTCCCCGTCCCCTGACGGTGAACGATCTGCCCTTCACGGTGCCCGCCGACATGCCCGCCGACAAGATCGCGGACCTTCTGGCCACCTATGAAGCAGCCCATCCCAATTGGCTGGAGGAGAATGCTTCGCGTTCCTTCCTGAACTACAACATCTATCGCGATGGCAACCTGGTCGGCAGCAGTGCCACCACCACCTTCGTGGATGACCTGAACAACGGCGTGGTGATCAACACGGCCTACGACTACAGCGTGACCGCCCTCTGGGACGAAGAAGAATCCAGTGTGTCCGCTGTCGACAGCGGCATGGCCGTGGGCCGTCCCACCTCCGGTGGTCCCGATGCCCTGGGCTACACCTGGGTCAACAGCAACGATCCGAGCACTCCGGCCACCTATGACTGGGTGGAAATCAGCGGCATCGGCACGAATCTGGGTATCGTCGGTGACGATGTCAGCGCAAGCCAGGCGCTGTCGTTCAGTTTCCCCTTCTACACGGCCGCCTACAACAGCGTGTCCGTCAACAGCAATGGTCTCATGGACTTTGCCACCACAAGCACGGCATACAGCAATGTCGCGGTGCCGTCGGCCAGCTTGCCCAATGCAGCGATTTTCCCACTGTGGGACGACCTCACCACCAGCACGACCGGCGCGATCTACTACTACGACGATGTCGCCAACAGCCGGGCGATCTTCGAGTGGAGTGCTGTGCCCAGCCTGAGCGGCGACGGTACGTATACATTCCAGGTCCTGCTCTATGCTGACGGCTCATTCACCGTGCAGTACCAAAGCATCGTGGGCAACAATACCGATGTCACCGTGGGTTGCGAAGATCAGACCGGCACCGTCGGTCTGCAGGTGAACTTCAACGACGCCGGTGGCGCCATCGCGGACGGTGTCGCCATTGAGTTCACACCGGGTGCGGGCGACTTCGTCGCACCGGCCATCGTGCACACGCAGACGATCTTCTCGCTTGAGACCGAATTGGCCGGTGATTACACCATCAGTGCCGACATCACCGACGATTCGGGCGTGGCCAGTGCCACACTGACCTACGACAATGGCGGCGGCGCTGTCATGGTGCCCATGACCAACACCGTGGGTGATACCTATGCTGCCGACATTCCGCATCAGGCCGCCGGTGTGACCGTGACTTACTCGATCGGCGCCGTGGATGCCGGACCCAACAGTGCCGCCGGCAGCACCGGCAACTACAGCTTCACGGTTGTTTCCACTGCCTGGGAAGTGGCCAACGTGGCCGCCACCGATGGGGGTTATGGTGCCACCACCGTGACCTGGACGGCTCCGGTCGCCCCGGGCCCCGCTACCGCCAGCACGGATCCGCTCAACAAGCCCGCCATTCTGGATTCCAAGGCCCAGGACCGGCTGAACGCCGAGCTGCGTCGCAACAACGAAGCGTCCCGTCAGTTCCTGAACTACAATATCTACCGTGATGGCAATCTGGTCGGCAACGCCGCTGCCTCGCCGTTCGTGGACGATGCCGACAACGGTGCCGTGGAAGGCGTGGTCTACACCTACACCGTGACCGCCCTGTACGACAGTGGCGAATCTCCGCAGGGTCTTGGCGATCTGGGTTCCTTCGTGGCACGTCCCACCAGCGGTGGACCGGATGCCTTCGGTTACTCCTGGGTCAACAGCGACGATGCCAACGGTCCGGCCTACACCTTCGTGGACATCTTCAACGATCCCAATGCGGTCAGTGTGTCGCTGACCGATGATGGCGTGACCGCCGCGATCCCGCTGGGCTTCACCTTCCCCTTCTACGGTGTGGACCAGAGCAGCATCTTCATCGGCGCGAATGGTGTGCTGTCATTCGGACCGGCCGTTTCGACCTTCCAGAATCAGGCCATCCCGACCGCCGATTCGTACAACAACATGATCTGCCCCTTCTGGGACGACCTGGATCCCAACTCCGGCGCGGACGGAACCATTCAGTATCTGGCTGATGGTGCCAACAACCGCTTCATCGTGCAGTACACGGATGTTCCCGAATACCCGGGTCCCCCGAACTTCACGCACACTTTCCAGGCAATTCTGAATGCCGATGGCAGCATCCTGTTCAATTACCAGACCATGACCGGCGGCAGCCTCGAGGAAGCCACGGTGGGTATCGAGAACAGCGATGGCAGCGATGCTCTGTCAGTGAACTACAATGACGCCGGCAGCAGCCTGGACGATGGCATCACCATCCGCATCGCCCTGGCCTCGCCGGCTCCCGTACCCGTGCTGAGCATCGTGCACAACGCCAACAACACGGTGACCCTGACCTGGAGTGACGAGGGCTACGCTTCCTACAGTGTGTACGCCGCCAACTCCGGGTACGGCCCCTTCACCCTGCTGGAGACCTTGGTTGGCACCTCCACCACGTATCCTTCGCCCAATGGCAAGACCTACTACTACGTGGTGGGCAACTACTGAGAGTGAGTCCTGCCTGAGGCACCCTGTGCCTCAGGCGGATTGACGGTTCGTGCATCCCCCGTCTCGCGAGAGGCGGGGGATGTTTTCGTTGGCCCGGTTGCGTGACCAGCAGAAACCGGCCCGACACCACGGATTTTTTCTTGGCCCTTCGATTGCCAACTCCGACTTTGATCTCCGTTCAAGCCGACATGCGGCACCCCTCACCGTTCCCAATTCAACCAATTCATCTTCCGGGGCCTCCGGCGCGGAAGTCATGGCCCATGCAGCGGGCCCAGAGTGGAGACTGTCCATGAGCAGAGTGCATTCGAAACTGGCCCTGGTCCTCGTGATCGCGGGTCTGGCGCAAGCGGGTCAGGACGGGATGATGGACGTCCGGATGGGCGGCAGGAAAGATGCCCCCAAGAAGGACGGCAAGGACTATGCCGAGCTGATCAAGGACGCCGACGTCGTGGCGGGGTTGTTCACGCTGTACCACGACAGGGACAAGGAGACGGTCTGGATGGAAATCCTGCCGGCCCAGCTGGATCACGACTTCATCCTCAGCATGACCCAGGAAACGGGCATCGGCGCCCGGGGAGTGCTCTCGGGCATGCCCGCGGGACACGACATCATCCGCTTTCACAAGGTGGGCGAGAGCATTCAGGTGATCCAGCGCAACCTGATGTTCCGGGCGGCCGAGGGCAGCGCGACGGCCCCGATGATCGCGCGCAATTTCAGCGATTCGCCGCTGGCCGCGCTCAAGATCGAATGCCTGCCCCATGAGGAGCGCGGAAGTTGGCTCGTGGATGCATCCGCGCTGTTCCTCAAGGATCTCAGTGGGGTGGGCCATCGTCTGGAACGTCGCCTCGACAGCCGCTACCAGATGGATGATGAGCTGTGCTGGCTGGATCATCTGCAGAGTTTTCCGGCCAACACCGAAATCGGTGCCAGCCTGGCCTTTTCCACCGACAAGCCCAAGCAGGGCTGGAGCACGCTCAACGATCCACGCTCCCTGCAGATCCGCATGCGCTACAGTCTGTCCGAAGTGCCCGAGAGCAGTTACCGCCCCCGCCTGGCTGACCCGCGCGTGGGGTACTTCCAGACCGGCTGGCGCCAGTTTGGCGATGACCGCCCCGGGGACCCGATGATCCGCCTTGCCAATCGCTGGAACCTGGAGAAGAAGGATCCGGATGCGGCAATTTCCGAACCCGTGGAACCCATCGTCTACTGGCTCGAGAACGCGATTCCCGAGGCCTATCGCGACGTGATCCGCGACGGGGCGCTCAGCTGGAACAAGGCCTTCGAGCAGGCCGGCTTCCGCAATGCGCTGGTGGTGAAGCAGATGCCCGACTCGGCGGAATGGGATCCGGCCGACATCCGCTACAACACCATTCGCTGGATCAGCTCCAGCGAGCCCAGTTTTGGCGCCATGGGACCCAGCCAGGTCAACCCGTACACCGGGGAGATTCTCAATGCCGACATCCTGATCGAAGCCGACATGGTCCGCCGGGCGGGCTGGGGCTGGCGCTCGGGTGTCGATCCGCGCGGAGGCATGCTGCCTGACCCAAGTCTGCCGCCCATGGAGGAGGGCCTGCTGCCCGAAGCCAGTGGCACACAGCAGCGCCTGCCGGGCAGCCTGTCACACGCCTCCTGCCAGCACGCCCTGCTGGGCGCCCAGGCCTCCGACTGGGTCAGTCTGAGCCTGTTGTCCGAGGGAGCGATGGAGCCCGGGGGCGAGATCCCCTGGGAGTATGTGAGCCAGTACCTGTACTCGATGACGGCCCACGAAGTGGGGCATACCCTGGGCCTGCGTCACAATTTCCGCGGCAGCCGACTGCTGCCCTTCGACGCTCTGCACGACAAGGCGGCCACCGCCGATGGTCTGGTCAATTCGGTGATGGAGTACGACCCACCCAATGTGGCGCTGAGTTCGGCCGGACAGGGTGACTACTTCACCAGCACCCTGGGGCCCTACGACCTCTGGGCCATCCGCTGGGGTTACACTCCCACGGGCGCCACGGATCTGGAATCCGACCGGGCCGGCATGGAAGCCATCGCCAGCGAGTCCACTGATCCGAGTCTGATCTACGGAACCGACGAGGATGCCTACGATGTTTACGGCTGGGGCAGTGCGGTCGATCCGCAGTGCCGGATCTTCGACCTTTCCAGCAATGAACTGGCCTGGACGCGTCATCAGCTGGCCCTGGCGGGCAAGTTGATGGCGGCCGATCCTGCGCGCCTGCTGGCCCCCGACGATGATTATCTGGTGTATCGCAGCGCATTCCAGCGCAGTTTCGGGCTCTACTGGAACTCGGCCCAGGGCCTGGTGCGCTACGCGGGTGCCATGCGCACCCGGCGCGAACCGGCATCCAAGGGTCTGGCACCCCTGGATCCGTACACGGGGCAGGAGCAGCGCGAGGCCCTGCAATTGCTGGTGAGTGCACTGCTGGATCCAAGTCCCTGGCAGATTCCCGCGCGTCGGTTGAATCAGCTGGGGCAGGGCTACCGCTGGAGTTTCGATGGCAGCACGGAGGTGGAGCGTGTGGACATGCCCCTGCACGATCTGCTGGCGATCAACCGTGAGCGCATTCTTCAGGATCTGTTCGCGCCCAGGCGTCTCGACCGTGTCAGCGAGTTGTCCGCCCGGCCGGGCGCCGAGGATGCCCTCGGCCTGGATGAACTGTTCGCGATGTTCTCGGACCCGATCTGGGCCGAAACGGCCCGGGATCTTGACGGCCGCGCGCTCCAGAATGCCCATGCCAGCGTGATGATTGACCTGCTGACCAATGAGAAACTGGCTGCGGGCCGTGATGCCCGTCTGCTGGCACGGGCCGAGCTGGAACGGATCGCTCGCAGTGTGGGCCAGTGGCAGGCACAGCGCGGTTCCGACCGCCTGACCCAGGCGCACCTCTCGGATCTTGCGGCCCGCGTGGATGCGGCACTGAAGCTGGAACGTGACCGTCTTTAGTTCTGGTGCAAAGACACGAACCGAATGCAGCGCGGGGGCCGATTGGCCCCCGCGTCATGTTCAGGGATGCTCAGGCCTGGCACACCGAACGGAGTGCGTGACACCGTCGACTCAGCTTTCCTTGTTCACGACTTTCACGGTCAGGGGATCGCTGGCACTGCCCGCATAGAGTGATACATGCGGGAAGGGAATCTCGATGCCTTCGGCGTCGAAGCGTGTCTTGACCGCTTCAATCAAGGCGGTGCGGGCCTCCCACCAGTCGTCGCGCGTGACCCAGCACCAGAGCAGCAGATCGATCGAGCTGGAACCGAAGGCCTGGATGTGAACCTGAGGCTCGGGGCTCTCGAGGATCCAGCTGGATTCGCGCACGATCTCCAGCAGCAACTGGCGTACGCGGGGCAACTCTTCACGGTAGGCCACGCCGACGGGAAGGTCGAGACGCACGATCGGGAAACGGGTCAGGTTGGTCAGGGTTTCCTTGATCAGGGTCTCGTTGGGAATGCGCACGAAGCGGTTGTCCCGGGTGCGCAGTTTCACCGAGAGCATGTCAATGGACAGCACGAATCCCGTGGTGTTGCCCACGGTCACCAGATCGCCCAGGGCGAAGGGTTCTTCGGCGATCAGGAACCAGCCACTGATGATGTTGGAAATGCTGGTCTGCGAGGCGAAACCCACCGCGATGCCGATGATGCCGGCCGTGCCCATCAGGGTGGTCAGCTGGAATCCCAGTTCGCGCAGCACGCTGGCCAGCAGCAGGGCCGCTCCACCATAGAACAGGATCTTGCCGGCCACCAGACCGCGCTGGGGCGTGAAGCGGGCACCGGCCGTGCGACGCACCCAGCGGCTGAGCAGGATCACGGCGGGCAGGCCGACAACCAGCCAGATGGAGGCACGGACAAGCGATTCCAGGCGTTCGGGGCTCATGCGGCTCCTCCTGTTCCACCGCCCACGTGGCCGCGGCGCGTCTTGAACACCTCGGGAAACTCCCGCAACGAGAGCATCGCCCGACCCAGCAGGCTGCCGCCGGCCACCTGGCGGGGCGGACTGATCAGGCGGGCCTCACGGACTTCCGCCGGAGCGCCTCCGCCCAGAACCTGCTCACAATCGCCGCTGCTGCCCAGCGACCCCAGAACCAGTTCGTCGGTCCAGAGCTGGTCGTGATGTCGGTAGAGCCCCAGCAGGGGCGCCTGCAGCAGAATCCGTTCGAGGCGCAGCTCGGTCTCGGTGGAATTGCTGATTCTAACCGGGCAGAGGGCCAGATAGGGGCGGGCCGGATCCGGTTCGGGCCGCGTGCGCGCACTGGTATGGATGGCGTAACACAGCTCGCCCGCGGTGAAGGACCCGTACCAGGATCGACGCAGGGTGGTCGTGGGCAGTTCGGTCAGCGCCGAGCTCTCGTCGCTGGCCAGTCGCACCGAGACCCAGAGCGGAAGCCTGACATACAGGGTCAGCTCACTGTGGGGGCGCAGCTGGATCACCGATTCACAGCGTGCCACGAATGCTCGGGCCGGCAGGACCGGATGCATCTGCAGGCCCTGCTCGGCACCCTGGACGCTGAAACGCTCCCAGCCGATGGCCCGGGGAAGAGTGTCGTCCGACGCTGCGCCGGTCAGCAGTCGGCTCCCCAGCCGGATCTCCGCGCCTTCCCGCAGGCACCACAGGCCGAGATCGCCCGCGCGCCATTCCACCGGCTCACCGTCGCCCGGTTGAAAAGGCCCCCAGGGCCATGGTGTCAAGTGTGGGGCCGTGCTCAAACGTCCTCCTGATTCCTGGGCGGGGTGGCCGGCGCTCATGTCCCGCCATCCAGAAGAGTGCGCACAGTGCGCAACAGTGTCTCACGCAGGAAGGGTTTGGTGATCACCGTGGTGCCGGGCCCCTTCAGCAATCGCCGGTCCGGTTCCTCGGCGTGTCCGGTCATGAACAGCAGTTTCAGTTCCGGCCTGCTCTGGGTCAGTTGCCGCGCCAGTTCGGCACCGCCCATCCGGGGCATCACCATGTCGGTCAGTACCAGCTGGACCTCGCGTTCGCGATCCAGCACCTGCAGCGCTTCCAGCCCATTGCCTGCTTCCAGGACGCGGTATCCTTTGTCCTTGAGCACGCGCGCCGCCAGTTCACGCACCATCGGCTCATCCTCGACCAGCAGCAGGGTTTCACTGCCGCCCTGATCGTTGCGGGCAGCGCTCGTCCGTGGGGCAACCGCCGTGTGCTGGCGCGAGATGGGCCGCAGATAGATCCGGGTCCGGGCGCCCTGCCCGGGGGAGCTGTCCACCCAGATGTAGCCCCCGACCTGCTTGACGATGCCGTACACGGTGGCCAGCCCCAGTCCCGTGCCCTTGCCTTTGGGTTTGGTGGTGAAAAAAGGTTCGAAGAGTCGCTGGCGTGTCTCTTCGCTCATGCCCTGACCGGTATCCTGTACTTCCAGCAGACAGTAGCGGCCGGGCAGCATGGGAGGATGGCCGTGGCAGAAGCGCGCATCCACGTCCGCCAGCCGGGTCGAGATCGTCAGACTGCCACCGGCGGGCATGGCATCCCGCGAATTCACCACCAGGTTCACCACCACCTGTTCCAGCTGGCCCTGATCGGCCAGAACGCAGGGCAGGCCCGGTTCCAGATCGGTCAGCAGCAGCACGTCGGCGCCGATCAGACGCTCGAGCATCCGGTGCATGTCTCCCACGATGCGGTTCAGTTCCACGGGGGCCAGCTGCAGAACCTGACGCCGACTGAAAGCCAGCAACTGGCGGGTGAGCCGGGCGGCCCGGTCACCGGCCCGACCGATCTGGTCCGCCGCGTCACGCACGGGAGTTCCGGCGGGAAACTGTGCCGCCAGCAGCTCGGCGTGTCCGTTGATCACGGTCAGCAGATTGTTGAAATCGTGTGCCACACCACCGGCGAGCCGGCCGATGGATTCCATCTTCTGCGACTGGTGAAACTGCTGCTGCAGTTCCTTGTGTGTGCTGATGTCGAAGAGGAACCCGCGGATGCCGGTGAGCAGGCCCTTGTCGTCAACACTTCCCAGCAGGTTGACGATGGTATACAGAAGTTCGCCGTCCTGGCTTCGGAAGGTCTGCTCGCGGTACTCCAGCTTGCCGGTCCGGGTCAGCTCCTCGAGCATGTCCTCGTGCATGCGCGCATCGGGAAAGAGCACCGAGACATTGCTGGCCAGGGCCTCCTCCCGCGATGGGAAGCCGAACAGGCGCACGAAGGCGGGATTGCAGTCCAGCAGCACGCCCGCGGGTGTGGAGATGAAATCGGCGGTCAGATCGTTTTCAAAGAATTCGCGGTAGTGCGCTTCGCTGGCCCGCAGGGCTTCTTCGCTTTCGCGGCGTTTTTCCTCGGACTCGAGAGCCCGGGCCAGCAGGGTCAGCACACTCAGTTTCGAGGGCCGCAGCTCGACGGGGCGCCGGTAGTGCAGGCAGAGCGTTCCGATGCGTGTGCCCCGACCGTCGTGGATCACGTGCCCCAGCCAGGTCCGACTGCCCAGACTGCGCACCACGGAGTCGGTCTGGGCCCAGCGGCTCTGCTGCAGGTCCGGCAGCACCAGGAAGTCGCTCTCCTGCAGGTCCAGCAGATGTGCACAGAGAGTGCCTTCCAGCTGCTTGTCGGGAATCGGACCCGCCAGCTGGCCCCAGTGGCCGATGGCATGCAGGGTCTGATCGCTGACCCGGAAATGGATCACCTGGTCGCAGTCGAGCAGGGCGCCCGTCAGTTCGATGATCTGCTTCACGTTGGCCGTATAGTCGCCGCCCTGGTTCGCCAGCACGGAGGAGAGCAGGCGCAGGTCGTTCTCGGAGTCCCCGAGAGCCTGCTCGGCCTTGCGCCGGTCGCTGATGTTGCGACCGATGATCACCAGACCACGCCGGCTGCCGTCGGGATTGAACAGTGGAACCTTGATCACGTCAAAGGTCAGCAGCTCGTCGCCCACGGGGATCCGTTCTTCGCCACGGGACATGCTGCCGTGGTTCCAGGCCCTTTCGTCCGAGAGGACGCAGGCATGGTACACGGGGGCCAGTTCCGGCTGCTCGCGGGCCAGCTCCATGTCGGTCCTGCCCTTGAAGGCGCCAGTCGTCAGGCGGAACAGGTCCATGCCGAAGGCATTGGTCTCGAGCCAGCGACCGGCCCCATCCTTGTAACACAGGAATTCGGGCATCGTGTCCAGCATCAGGCGCATCTGTTCGGCCGCCCCCCCACCGGCCCTGCCCTGCCCATGCCAGGCCAGCAGGTGATCCGCGCGATCAGGCAGCTGGTCAAGTTCCTCGCTCAGCAGGAGATCAACCACTCCCGCACGCAGGCAGCGCCGGGAAAGCTCGAAGTCCCGCTGTGCCAGCACGGCCAGCACAGGTGGCCCGGGCTGATGCGCTTGCAGGGCGTCCAGCGTGTCTTCCAGCTCCGCCGGATCCAGGGTCCGCAGGATCAGGGATCCGGCATGCCGTTCCGGCCACTCCTCGGGATTGGCGCCGAGAGGCTCCAGCAGAGGGCGCGTGCCCAGAATCGCCCGCAGGCGTTCCTGCAGCGGACCGGGATCGCTTCCGGCGGGCGACAGCAGCAGGATCAGGGCTGTGGAACCGGGCATGAATCCTCTGGACTGTCATGGACGCCCCGGTCGTGGGCGTCAGTAGTTGAGGGCGAAGAGCACACGCCGCGATGACGGTTGCTGACTGAACACGCAGCGCCCTTCTTCGGGCTGGCTGTCATCGGGAATGCAGCGGATCGTGGCCTTGGTGGCTTCCTTGATCGCCAGCTCGGTGGCCGTGCTGCCATCCCAGTGGGCGCGCACCCACTTGCCCGCCGCGATGGCCTCCTGGAACTCCTGCCAGCTGTCGGCCTGCACCGTACGGCTTTCGCGCAATGCCAGCGCACGCTGGAAGAGTTCGGCCTGCATGGATTCCAGCAGAGCGTCGATGCCGCTCTCCAGGTCAGCCAATGACAGGAAGTGCTTCTTGCGGTCATGACGGGTCACGAGGCAGACCGTGCCCTGGGTGGCATCTCGAATGCCGATTTCCAGCCTGAAGGGCACACCTTTCTGGGCCCAGTGGAAGAAGCGGTCTGCGGGGCGGTCGTCGTGGCGGGAATCGAGCACCACGTTGAGCTTGCCCAGTCTGCCACGAAGGATCGCCAGGGCCTGATCGGCAAAGGGCTCCACCACGGCGCGCTCCTCGTCGTTCTTCCAGAGAGGAATCACCACACCCTTGGTGGGGGCCATTCTGGGCGGCAGCACCAGACCATCGTCGTCGCTGTGCACCATGATCAGCGCTCCGATCAGGCGAGTGCTCACCCCCCAGGAGGTGGTCCAGGCGAAGGCCAGCTGGTTGTCGCGGCCCGAGAACTGGATTTCAAAGGCCTTGGCGAAGTTCTGCCCCAGGTTGTGACTGGTGCCCATCTGAAGCGCCTTGCCGTCCTGCATCATGCCTTCGATGCAGTACGTGGCCACGGCCCCGGGAAATTTCTCCTGCTCGGTCTTGCGTCCGGTGACCACGGGAATCGCCAGATAGTCCTGGGCGAAGTCCCGGTAGACCTCGAGCATGCGCTGGGTTTCCTCCTGGGCCTCCTCGGCCGTTTCGTGGGCCGTGTGGCCTTCCTGCCAGAGGAATTCCGCCGTGCGCAGGAACAGTCGGGTGCGCAGCTCCCAGCGCATCACATTGGCCCACTGATTGATCAGGATCGGCAGGTCGCGCCAGCTGGTGAGCCACTTGGAGTACATGTGCCCGAAGATCGTCTCCGAGGTCGGGCGAATCATCAGGGGTTCTTCAAGTTTCTTGCCGCCGCCGTGGGTCACCACCGCGCATTCGGGGGCAAAGCCTTCGACGTGTTCGGCTTCCTTGGTCATGAAGCTCTCGGGAATCAGCAGCGGGAAATAGGCGTTGACGTGTCCCGTTTCCTTGAAGCGCCGGTCCAGGTCCTGCTGGATGCTTTCCCAGAGGGCGTAGCCCGTGGGGCGAATGACCATGCAGCCCTTCACGGGGGCGTGATCCGCCAGTTCACCGGCCTTGATCACATCCAGATACCACTGGGGATAGTCCTTGTCACGGGGAGTGATATTGCGCGCCACGTCGTCCTCTGCAGATGGGCCACGTGCCCCCATGGGAGGCACGCAGGAATCCGGCCTGGCCGGCCGGGGTATGTGGGGTTCGGGTGACCCTCTTCCTGATTCGGGGCATCAATATAGAAAGTTGATGCTCCGCCCGCAGCGTACGCCGGGAGGCGCCGAAACCAGAATCCAGGCCCCGCGTGATGGACCCGGAGGTCCGGGAACGAGGCAGGAACCCTGAGTTCAGGGCAGGCAAGGCCCAGCGGTGCGGGGGCCCGGGCGATCATTGGAAGGCTGGACTTGCTTGCTTACATTGCCGCCCGGTGATCTCAGGGCCATTACCCCATGCAGGTAACGGTCCTTTTTATTCCAGCAAGGAGAATCATGGGCACCCATTACATCACGCGCAAGGGCTATGAGCGACTGCACGAACAGTTGGCCGAACTGCGCGCCGAGCAGCCACTGGTCCGCGACCGGATCGCCGTGGCGCGCGAATTGGGCGACCTTTCCGAGAACGCCGAGTATCACGCGGCGCGCGAGGAAATGACCATGTTGATGTACAAGATCGACTCGCTGGAAGCCAAGATCAATTCCTGCCGCATCGTCGAGGAGGAGGAGATCGACATCAGCAGCGTGCGCTTCTTCACCAAGGTCACCCTGATGGACCTCAAGCAGAAGAAGGAAAAGGTGTTCAAGCTGGTCTCCGCCGAGGACATGGACATCGCCAGCGGGCGCATCTCCATCCAGAGCCCGCTGGCCAAGGGCCTGATCGGCAAGAAGGTTGGCGGAAGACCAAGATCACCGTACCCGCAGGCGAGCTCGAGTTCGAGATCCTGAAAATCGAGAAGTACTTCGACCAGCAGGACTGAGCGTCACTCCCCGGTTCGTCCACCAGAACCGGGGCACTCCCGGCCGACCGGACTCCAAGGACATCCCGTGGCCTCACCCTCCGTTTCCCCTCCACGTCCCTGGCTTGCCGGGCGCCTGCAGTTACCCGGTGACAAATCTCTTGGACATCGACTGATTCTGCTGGCCGCACTCAAGACCGGCTCGCTCGTGCTGCGCGGACTTCCCGCCAGCCACGACCTGCAGGCCAGCCTGCGTCTGGTGCAGGCACTGGGTGTGCGCGTGGACGCCCAACCGGGCAGGATCGAACTGCACAGCCCCGGATGGCGTGGGTTGCGGGCGCCCGATTCTCCCATTGATTGCGCCAACAGCGGCACCACTGCCCGACTGGGCCTGGGCCTGCTGGCGGGACTGGGTCTGCCCGCGGTACTCGACGGTGACCCCAGCCTGCGCGCCCGACCGATGGAGCGAGTCTGCCTTCCGTTGCGTTCCATGGGGGCGCGGATCACGGGCGGCCCCGGCCTCCCGCTCCGGCTGGAAGGCGGGCCCTGCATGCCATTCACTACACCCTGCCCGTGGCCAGCGCCAGCTCAAGAGCGCGATCCTGCTGGCCGGTCTGTTCGCCCAGGGCGGACCCGCGTGACGGAATTACACCCCCTCGCGCGATCACACCGAACGCCTGCTGGATCTGGAATCGGTCTCTCCACGGACGCCCCAGGTCGCTGCCTGTGTGTGACACGCGCCAATCTGGACACGCTCTGCGCGCGGCTGCCGGAGGGATCGAGGTGCCCGGAGATCCCAGCAGCGCCTGTTTCATGGTCGCGGCAGCCCTGGGTCTGCCCGATTCCCTGCTGGAAATCCGCGGTCTGCTGCTCAATCCCGGACGGGCTGCGGCTCTCGACTGGCTGCGGAGCGCGGGGCGCGCATGATGAGCCAGATCCAGGAAGAGCGCCTGGGCGAACCGGTGGGCGATCTGATCGTCAGCTACACCCCGCGCCTCAAGGACGCCCGCATCGGGGGCTCTGGTGCCGCAACTGATTGACGGATCCGGCACTGTCCGCCCTGGCCATGCTGCGCGCGGAAGAGCTGTTCGTGGAGGATGCCGCCGAACTGCGGGTCAAGGAAAGTGACCGCATCGCCGAAATCGCCCGGGTCTGCCAGGCCTTCGGCGCCCGGGTGGAGCAGTGGCCCGCCGGGTTCCACCTTGTACCGCCACCGCGCCCGCGGGCCGCCACTCTGGAGTGCGGCCCGGATCACCCCATCGCGATGATGGCCAGCTGATCGCCCTTGGGGCCGATGGCCCCTGCGAGCTGCAGGGGGCGCGACGTGGCCGCGGTGAGCTTTCCGGCCTTCGAGTTCGTGCTGGGAAGTCTGCTGCGGCGTCATCCGGCTCCTGGCAGACTCACCCGCACCATGAGCGATCTCTCCTGCAACTGGGCCTGCTGGGCGCGGGCATCGCACAGCCTGTCGCCCTGGATTCATGGGCAGGCCGCCTTGCGTGCGGGGTGAACCTTGAGTATCACCTGCTTGAAACCACGCCCGAACAACTGCCCGAACGTCTGAAGCAGCTGCGTCACGCGGGATTCGCGGGCCTCAACCTGACCCGGCCGCTCAAGTCGGCCGTGCTGCTCTTGCTGGAGGACCTCACGCCCCTGGCCTCACGGGCCGGCAGCGTGAACCTGCTGGTGCCGGACAGCGCGGCTGGCGCGGCACCAGCAGCGATGGCGCGGGTTTTCTCGAGCCTGCTGCGCGTCCGGGGGCTGGAACCGACACGGGTCCGACTGCTGGGTGCAGGCGGGGCCGCCCGCGCGGTGGCACACGCCCTGCGCGCACGCTGGCCGCAGGTCGAACTGGAACTGTCGGCGCGAAATCCTCGGGCCGCCCGGGAGCTGGCCCAGAGTCTCCGGACCCGCCGTGTGCCATGTGTCGCACGATCAGCTGCCAGGACGGCCCTGGATCTGCTGGTGAATGCCACGCCTGTTGGCATGGCAGGGGGAGGCTGCGCAGGAAGTGCCCTTTCCCTGGCCGGGCTGCGGGATGTGCGCTGCGTTCACGAGCTGGTGTCCGTGCCCTGGAACACACCCTTGATCAAGGCCGCGCGCAAGGCCGGTTGTACAGTGATCGGGGGCGTGGAGATGCTGGTGGCCCAAGCGGCTCCCGCATTTTCGCTCTGGACCGGCAGCGATTTCCCTCTGGCCGCGCTCACCCGCCTGGCCCGCTTGAGGGTGGCGCTGGCCGGGAAGCTCGCGCGACCCGTGGTGCTGGTGGGACTGATGGGCAGCGGCAAGAGCACTCTCGCGCCATTGCTGGGCTCCGCTCTGGGCCTGGAGTGGCTGGATACCGACACGGTACTCGAGCAGCGCCTGGGTGCCCCGATCGCCGAGCTTTTCACCCGTCTGGGCGAGGCGCGTTTCAGGGAGGAAGAACGCCGCGCATTCGTGGAATGCCTGCACCCGGATGGACCCGCCATCATCGCTACCGGCGGGGGCCTGGCCGCCCAACCCGGATTCCTTGGGGAATTCGCCGCCCGGGCCTACTTTGCGCACCTGCATGGGGAACCAGAACTGCTCTGGCAGCGTGCAGGACTGCAGCCCCTGTCCCGTCGTCCGCTGCTGGCGGCCGGAGGATTCGCCGCGCTGGACGCACTGTACGGGCAACGCTTGCCCCACTACCTTGACGCCGAATTCCAGCTTGAGCTGCGGGCCGGTGAGGCTGTGCCGGAGACCATGGATCGCCTGCTGGACGTGCTGGAAACCCCCTTGCTGGAGAGCGTGTGCTGAACCATCGTCCCGCACCCTACTGTCTGCTGGACTACCGTGTGCGCCGCACGGACGACGTACGACTGCCCGTGACGAGCGAAGCCGTGCTCTACGGCGACAGCCTGTTCTCGACACTCTCGGTGCTCGAAGGCGTGCCCGTGTTTCTGGATGCTCACATCCGGCGACTGAACTTCAGTGCCCGGGAGCTGGGCTATCGCACGCGCCTGGATCCCAACCGGATGCGGATGGCGCTGGACAACCTCATCGCCGGGGACCGGGCCGACCAGGCCCATCTGCGGATCACGCTGTTCAATCCCGGCGAGAATGAACCGGGCGTTCCCGAACACCTGGTGCTGCTGTTTCCCGGAGTGGCCGACCAGATCAATGCCGCCGAACTCTTTCCCGTGAACCGCCGCAATCTCGACGATCTCAGTCGGCACAAGTCGGGCAACTACCTGCTCAACCGGCGGATTTCCCGCCAGCTGACACGCGGCACCGAGGCCCTGTTTCTGGATGAGAAGGGCAACCTGCTGGAGGGCACGCGCAGCAATCTCTTTCTGGCCATCGAGAATCGCCTGCTGACACCCTCGCGCGAGCAGGGGATTCTGCCCGGGATCTGCCGCGGCTGCCTGCTGGGTGACCTGCAACTGGGTGCACACGCCACCAATCTGGACCTGGAAGCCCTGGAAATGGCCAGTGAAGCCTTCGTCTGCAATTCCGTGCTGGGAATCCAGCCACTCAACCGCATCGGTCAGTTCAGTTTCGGCGAAGCCCCCGGCCCGCTCACTCGCCGGGCGATGGCCTCCCTGGAAACCCAGATCCTGAGCGACATTTCCCGCTGGTTCTGATCGACAGTGTGTCACGCCAGCTGACATCGTTCGTCCCGCGGGACACAATCCGGATGACAACCATGAGCACTCTTCCCCCCTTTCTGCCCGACGCACTGGAACTTGCCGCCCGTCAGGCCCACGCCGAAGGATCCAGCGTGGTGGGTGCCGTACACCTGCTGAACGCCCTGCTGCAGTCCGGAGCCGTGAAACGGGACAAGGGGCTGCGTCGCGCCAGCGTGGAAGCTCTGGCCGCATTGGGGCGTGAACCGGCGAAGGCCCCCGAGGCCGAGCCCGGCGAAGACGTGGAACTGGAACTGGAACCTCGGCTGCAGTCGCTGCTTCAGGAGTGGAGCCGGGGTGCCGACGCTCTGGATCCGCGCAGCCTCCAGCGTCAGTTGCTGGCCCACTGGGACCAGCTGCTCGAAGGCGGGGTGCGGGCCGACAGCGAAGAGGATCAGTCCAGCGAGATGGAGCAGGCCTGGCTCGAGAGTCTGTTCTCGCCCGAACTGGACCTGAACCTGCGCTATGGTCGCACACCCATGGCGGGCCTGCTGGAGTACGAAGAATACCTGCCCGCATTGATGGAGGTGCTGATCCGGCGCTATCGGCAGAACCTGCTGCTCTATGGTCCCAAGGGCAGTGGCCGGCATTCTGTGCTGCGCCGCCTGATCGAGAATTCGGCCGCCGGTCGGGTGCCGACAATCTTCCGCGGACGGCGTTTCGTCGAGTTTTCCGCCGAAGTCTTCCTCAGTGGAGTGGAGGAGCCGGGGGATCTGGTGCGCCGTTTCGAGTTGCTGTCCGAGTACCTCGACCGTCATCCAAACACCGTGCTGGTGACCGACAAGCTGCAGTCCTGGCTGGGCAACGAGAATCCGCTGCTGAATGATTTCGTCCAGCGCCTCTTCGGCATGATGGACACGCGCAGCCACCACATGGTCGTGCTAGAGGACCTTGCGTTCTACAATGCGGTCTACCGCCCCAATCCTGCGCTGGAAGATCTGCTGGCGCCGGTGTACATCGCACCGATGCGCCGCGAGGATGTGATCCAGGTGCTGCGCGAAGTCCGTTCGCGCGTGGAGGACCACTACCAGATTCCCGTGGCCGATGACATTCTGGCCCGGGTGGTCGAACAGGCCGACGAACTGCTGCCCTCTCTGCACTTTCCCCGCAAGGCGCTGGTGCTGCTGGATACCACGCTGGCAATCCTGGCACTCAAGGAACCCACCGACCGCGACTGGGAGAAGGCGCTCTCGCTGGCCCTGGTACGCATCACGGGCCAGGCCCGCAGACACTATCCCGACCTGGAACAGCGTCTGGCCGCGCTGGAGCCCCTGCTGCTGGATCGGGTCATCGGGCAGGAACACGCGATTCACGAGATCTGCCGCAGTCTGCGCTTCCAGAAGAGCGATCTGGATCTCGAACCCGAGCGCCCGGACGGTGTGTATCTGCTGGTGGGCCCCGTGGGTGTGGGCAAGCAGGTGCTGGTCAACGAACTCTCGCTGCAACTGTACGGCCGCAAGCCCTTCGTGATTGACCTGATGGATTTCCAGGAGCCGGAGAGCCTGCTGCGCCTCACCAGCTCGCCCGAGGGCCAGGGGGCCAGTCTGGCGATGGCCCTGCACAACATGCCGCGCAGCGTGCTGCTCTTCAAGAACCTGGAATACGCCGCCGAAGAAGTGCTGCACTTTCTGCTGCAGTGCATCACCACCGGCCGCGTGCGCGATGCGCGCGGCACCGATTCGCCGATCAGCGAGCTGACCGTGGTGCTGCTCTCCGATCTGGTGGGGCTCAGCGAGCACCGCGGTACCATGGGCTTCGTGGATCCTGAACAGCGTGATCCATTCTCCGAGCTGGCCCTGCGTGAATACTTCAGTCCGGAACTGCTGCGGGCCGTGGACAAGACCGTGGTGTTCCTTCCCCTGGCCGAAGAAGTGCTGATGGAGATCCTCCGGCGCAAGTTGCTGCCCGAACTGGAACAGCGGCTCAAGCGCATCGGCCACCGCCTGGTGGTCTGCGAGGATGTGATCCAGCACATCGCCGAAACCGGCATCGCCGAGGGCCGCAATGCCCAGACCCTGAACAGCGACTTCCGTCGCCTGTTGGCCATGCCGGTCAACGAAGCCCTGCTGGCCAGTCCCGGCCAGCCCCTGTACCTCACGACCCGCATTGAGAACGACCAGATCGTGGTGGACGCCTTGCCCCTTGCTGAGAAGTCCTGATCGTCACAACAGCGTCTCCGCGATGCTTGCGCCATCGGCGTCACCGCTGTGGAAGAAGATTGATCAAAGACAGAGCCGTAGCTTCCAGCCGGGCCCGGATGAAGCCCCACATACCTGATCTCGTCATCTGACTTTCCGGCGAAATCCGGGGACATGAGGTTGTGCCCGCATCGAAGTCTTCGATCCCTCAATCTTCCCCTTCCACCGGCATCCTGCCACTGACGGTGGCCCGTGATGCCTTCCTCGGCCCGGGTATGCCTGCCGTGATGCATCGTTTTCCACCTTTCATTGGACGGGTCCAAAGCAAGGTGGAGCCAAAGAAAGACCCTCTTCGCAGGCCCCGCGCCGCGCAAACTTGGCCCGCTTCGCGGTCCGGCGAGCAAGCGCGGCGGCCTACGCTCCCTGCCCGACCGTTCCGTCTCGATGGTTCCGCCACCGGCGTCACCGCTGTGGAAGGGGATGGATCAGAGGTGTGTGGCATCGGTCCCAATCCTTCATCCATGCGAAGCAGATCACCCAGAGTGGCGCCCCCCAAGCATGTCATTCCCGCGCAAGCGGGAATCCCGAACGGTTACACCGGCCATTCCATGCCCCCATCCCATCCCGCCTTTCGGCGGGCCTTCCCCCGCTGCGCGAGGGAAGGTGACCACGGCTTCGCCTTGGCACACATGCGCTGTCTGCCAAGCCCCGAATGGGGCATCACACATCATAGCCCGTGGGGAATCCACGGGCGGAAGCGTGGGTGCGCCGCCATATCACCCACCGCGAGACGCCGTAGCTTCCAGCCGGGCCCGATGAAGCCCCACATACGTAATCTTCTCATCTGACTTTCCGGCGAAATCCGGGGAAAGTGGGCGTCAGTCGCACCGGAATCCTCGAACCCTCAATCTACCATCCTCTTCCACTGGTATCTGTCACTGACTGGGGCTCGTGATACCTTCCTCGGCCCTGCATTGCCTCCCGTGACGCATCGTTTTCCACCTTTCTTTGGACGGGTCCAAAGAAAGGTGGAGCCAAAGAAAGACCCTCTTCGCAGGCCTCGCGCCGCGCAAACTTGGCCCGCGATGCGGTCCTTCGGGCCAAGCGCGGCGACCCACGCTCCCTGCTCGACCGTTCCGTCTCGATGGTTCCGCCACCGGCGTCACCGCCGTGGAAGGGGATGGATCAGAGGCGTGTGGCATCGGTCCCAATCCGTCATCCATGCGAAACAGGTCACCCAGGGTGGCGCCCCCCAAGCATGTCATTCCCGCGCAAGCGGGAATCCCGAACGGTTACACCGGCCATCCCATGCCCCCATCCCATCCCGCCTGTCGGCGGGCCTTCCCCCGCTGCGCGAGGGAAGGAATCATGGCTTCGCCTTGGCACACATGCGCTGCCTGACAAGCCCCGAATGGGGCATCACACATCATAGCCCGTGGGGAATCCACGGGCGGACGAATGGGCCTCGCACATGTAGGGATCGTGCTGCGGGGAATGGGGGCACTTTGCGGGGCAAGACATCTTTGGTGCATCCGTCCACCCCATGCCCCCATCCCATCCCGCCTGTCGGCGGGCCTTCCCCCGCTGCGCGAGGGAAGGGATCATGGCTTCGCCTTGGCACACATGCGCTGCCTGACAAGCCCCGAATGGGGCATCACACATCATGGCCCGTGGGGAATCCACGGGCGGACGAACGGGCCTCGCACGTGCAGGGATCGTGCTGCGGGGGATGGGGGCACTTTGCGAGGCTCAACACTTCTCGTTCATTCGGACACGAATGGCCCCCATCCCATCCCGCCTGTCGGCGGGCCTTCCCCCGCTGCGCGAGGGAAGGAATCATGGCTTCGCCTTGGCACACATGCGCTGCCTGACAAGCCCCGAATGGGGCATCACACATCATAGCCCGTGGGGAATCCACGGGCGGACGAATGGGCCTCGCACATGTAGGGATCGTGCTGCGGGGAATGGGGGCACTTTGCGGGGCAAGACATCTTTGGTGCATCCGTCCACCCCATGCCCCCATCCCATCCCGCCTGTCGGCGGGCCTTCCCCCGCTGCGCGAGGGAAGGAATCATGGCGACACCTCGGCACACATGCGCTGCCTGACAAGCCCCGAATGGGGCATCACACATCATGGCCCGTGGTGAATCCACGGGTGGACGAATGGGCCTCGCACGTGCAGGGATCGTGCTGCGGGGGATGGCGGCAATCACGCGAGGCAAGACATTTTTGGTTCATCCGGCGACGCATCGGCCCCCATCCCATCCCGCCGGTCGGCGGGCCTTCCCCCGCTGCGCGAGGGAAGGTGACTTTGGCTTCGCCTTGGCGCACAAACGCGGCTTGCCAAGCCCCGAATGGGGCATGACACATCATAGCCCGTGGGGAATCCACGGGCGGACGCGATGGCCTCGCTGCAGACTCACCCAAGCGAGATACCGTCCCCCGGATGAGGCCTCCGTTTCCGCGCCGCGACGTGGCCCGCTGCGGCGCACTCCGGGTCTCGCGCGGACCGAGCTTGGTCTCGCCGGAATGCCGCGTCTCGGTGGTCCCGCCTTCGGTCTCGACGCTGCCGGGCCAGGATATTCCTTGCCGCCCACCCGGAACTTTCTCCCTGCCGGAGATGCAAACGACCGCCATTCGGGAAGGCTGTTTCAAGGCTAAGACCTTGAAATACAAGGGTCGAACTTCCGGACTTGCGGAGTTCGCACTTCCGGCCCGGATTTTGCCGAAAGCCTCCCGTCAGGATCGCCCCCGGATGAACCGGGTGTGGATCGGTCCGGCACGAACCGGGAAGGCACCATGGCCGAAGAGTTCCAGGAAAAGACAGAAGAACCAACCGCCAAGCGGCGTGAAGACGCGCGCATGGAGGGACAGGTCGCCCGCAGCCAGGAGCTGAATTCAGCTGCCGTGCTGATGGGGGCCAGCCTGGTGTTTTTCCTGGGCGGGCGCAAGTTGCTGGAAGGTCTGGCCGGACTGATGCGCGACGCGATGATCCAGGCCCCCGTGCGTAGCCTTGAAGTGGCCGACGCCACCCGCATGCTCAATGAGAGTGCGCTGGAGGTCGTCTGGTTGAGCATGCCCTTCCTGCTGGGAGTGGGTGTGCTGGCGTTTCTGGCGTCGGTGGCCCAGGTGGGCTGGGTCGTGAGTGCCAAGGCCCTCGAACCCAAGTTGGACAAGCTGAACCCCATCAAGGGTTTTGCCCAGATGTTCAGCGCGCGTTCGCTCGGGGAGCTGATCAAGAGCGTGGCCAAGATCGCGTTGATCGGCTGGATCTGCTGGTTGCTGCTCCAGAAGGAGCTGCAGGGGCTGCTGCCCATGGTGTACTCCACGCCCATGATGATCCTGTCACACGTGGGCAGCATCGTGTTGCGCCTGCTGGCCACGGCGCTGGCGATGCAGCTGGTGCTGGGCAGCGCGGATCTCGTGTTCCAGAAGTGGGACACCAACCGCAAGATGAGGATGAGCCTGCAGGAGATAAAGGACGAGCGCAAGCAGAGCGAAGGCGATCCCCAGGTGCGCGCGCGCATCCGCGGGCTGCAGCACGACGCCGCCTACAACCGCATGCTTCAGGAAGTCACCAGGGCTGATGTGGTGGTCACCAACCCGACCCACCTGGCGGTGGCCATTCGCTACGACTCCGAGCGGATGAACGCCCCCACGGTGGTGGCCAAGGGCGCACGCCTGGTGGCCCAGCGCATTCGCGAACTGGCCCGCGAGAACGGTGTGCCCGTGATCGAGAACAAACCCATGGCGCGCGCCCTGTTCAAGGCCTGCGAGGTGGGCATGGAAATTCCCGGTGACTTCTACCGGGCCGTGGCCGAACTGCTGGCCTTCGTCTACCGGCTGGGCGGGAGGAAAGCCTCGTGAAACACGGCCGCCCCGACATCCTGCTGGCCTTCGGCATCGTCGGCATCCTGATCATGATGGTGATCCCGGTGCCCGCGATGCTGCTGGATCTGATGCTGGCGCTGAACATCATGCTGGGGCTGGTGATCCTGCTGGTCTCGCTGTATACGCTGGAGCCGCTCCAGTTCAGCATTTTCCCGGGGATGCTGCTGATCCTGACCCTGTTCAGGCTCTCGATGAACGTGGCCTCCACCCGGCTGATTCTGGGCACCGGCTACGCGGGCAAGGTGATCAGTGCCTTCGGCGAGTTCGTGGTGGGCGGCAACATCGTGGTTGGCTTCATCGTGTTCCTGATCCTGGTGCTGATCAACTTCATCGTGATCACCAAGGGCTCGGGCCGTGTGGCCGAAGTGGCCGCACGCTTCACCCTGGACGCCATGCCCGGCAAGCAGATGGCGATTGACGCCGACCTGAACAATGGCGTGATCACCGAGAAGGAAGCCCGCGAGCGCCGTGAGAAGATCTCGCGCGAAGCGGATTTCTATGGCGCGATGGACGGTGCCAGCAAGTTCGTGCGCGGCGACGCCATCGCCGGCCTGCTGATCACTCTGGTCAACCTGGTGGGCGGCATGGCCGTGGGCATGCTGCAGCTCAAGATGAGCGCGGCCGACGCGGCCCGGTCCTTCAGCCTGATGACCATCGGCGATGGTTTGGTGAACCAGATTCCTTCGCTGATCATCTCCGTGGCCGCGGGCATAATCGTGACCCGTGCGGGCAGCCGCAGCCACTTCGGCACGGACATGCAGAACCAGTTGCTGAACCAGGTGCGCCCGCTGGCCATCGCCAGCCTGGTCCTGTTCTTCTTCGCGCTGATGCCCGGCCTGCCCACGATTCCCTTCCTCGTGCTGGCCGTGCTCTCCGGGGTGCTGGCCCTGCGCCGCCGCAAGGAACTGGCACTCGAAGCCGCGGAAGAAGAAGCCGCCACCGCCGAGCCCACGGGCCCCGCCAAGGAGCGCATCGAAGACTACCTGAACCTGGACAGCATGGAAATCGAGCTGGGGTACGGTCTGATCGCGCTGGTCGATCGCGAAGCCGGCGGCGACCTGCTGACCCGTATCACCAGCCTGCGGCGTCAGGTGGCCCAGGAGCTGGGCATCATCGTGCCCCCGATCCGGATCCGTGACGACCTGAGCCTGCGACCCGACGAGTACCGGATCCGCATCCGGGGCAATGTGGTGGGCGCTTCCGAACTGCGCACAGGGTGCATCCTGGCACTCACGGGACCGGAAGAACTGCCGGGACTGAACGGCATTCCCACCACGGACCCGACCTTCGGCCTGCCCGCGCTCTGGATCCGCGAGAGCGAGCGTCGCAACGTGGAATCCCGCGGAGTGGCGGTGGTGGAGCCCTCGGCCGTGCTGGCGACCCATCTGGAAACCGTGGTGCGCCGTCATGCCTGGCGCCTGCTGAGCCTGCAGGACACCAAGAAGCTGCTCGAGAATCTCAAGGGCGAACACCAGGCCCTGGTCGAGGAACTGACTCCCGGCATTCTCAGTCTGGCCGCCGTGCACAAGGTGCTCCAGCGCCTGCTGAAGGAATCGGTGCCCGTGCGCGATCTCTGCACCGTGCTCGAGACCCTGGCGGACACCGGTTCACAGACCAAGGACACCGACATCCTGGTGGAGTACGCGCGCTTCGCCCTGAGCGGCTCGATCACGGCCCAGCTCAAGGGCGAGGATGGCCGGATCCGGGTGGTGACTCTGCGTCCCGAGCTGGAAGGCCGGCTGCAGCAGGAACAGGAAGGCAATCGCAACGGGGGCTTCAGCCCCGATGAATTCGCCGCCGTCGTGGCGGAACTGGCCGGCTGGCGGGATCGCCTGCAGGCCGAGGGCCGTGTGCCCGTGATCGTGACCCGTCCGGAAATCCGTTCCTACCTGCGGCGATTGCTGGAAGGCCCCCTGCCCGAGATGCAGGTGGTGTCCTACAGCGAACTGCAGCTGGATGTGGAGCTGGAATCCGTGGCGTCCATCGCCGCGCCGGAACCGAACGGCGCACGGCGTCCGCGAGTGGCGGCCGAGCCGCAACCCGCCTGAGTCGACAGTCAAACCCGCAGGGGAGGTTCTCATGTCCGCAGCCACTGTCCGCACCTTCAAGGGACGCAGCATGAATGATGTGTTGCGCCAGGTGAAGGCCGAGTTCGGTGACGATGCCATCATCGTGTCCAGCCGCCAACCCCAGGGACTGGCCGGCAGCCTGCTGGGCGAGAAGATCGTGGAAGTCACGGCCGCCCGTGCGCCCTCCGCGCGCCCGGGCATGGCCGCTCGCCACACGGCGGTGCCCGCACCCCCGGCGGCCGTCACGGCTTCGCCGGCAGCACGCAGCGAGCATCGGACTCACAGCCAGACCATGACCCTGACCGCCGGCGGAGACGAGGCCGTCGAGGAGCTGGAACTCTACCGGATCAAGCAGGACCTGCGCGAGATGAAGTTCGCCCTGCGCGATGTGTCACGCACCCTGAAGTATGGTGGCGGACACCTGCAGGGCGAAGCCGCCGAAGGTTTCGCGCGGCTCTGTGCCTCCGGCATGGGCGGTGAACTGGCCGAACAGTTGCTGAGCGAGGCCGCCGATTCGCTGGACCAGGCAGGCGGCAAACTGTCGCGCAGCCTGCTGGCCCAGGTCGCTCGACGCCTGCCCTGTGGCGGCAGGCCCGAGAATCACCGGGCCGGGCGCCCGCTGGTTCTGGCGCTCGTGGGTGCCACCGGTTCGGGCAAGACCAGCAGTCTGGCCAAGCTGCTCACCTCCCGCGAAGGGTTCGCCGGACGCCGGATGGGCATTCTGAGTCTGGATACCCGCAAGATGGCCGCCGTGGACCAGTTGCGTTCGCTGGCCCGCCTGCTCTCGATTCCGCTTGAAGTGGTCTGGAAGGCGCCGGAGATCCCGGCGGCCATGCAGCGCCTGGCGGGCTGCGAGGTGGTGCTCGTGGATACTCCCGGTGCTGGACCGGCGCGCCGGGTCGAACTGGAAGCTCTCAAGGTGAGACTGGATGCGGTGGAAGCCCAGGAGATTCACCTGGTGATGCACGCCGGTCTGCGCGAACCGGACCAATTGGCTCTGCTGGAAACCTATCGCGGACTGGGAGCGTCCCGTCTGCTGCTGACGCGCATGGACGAGTGCAGCCAAACCGGTGGCATTCTGGAACTGGCCGAACGGGCTCACATGCCCCTGAGCTGGCTGGGTACCGGCCCCGAGATCCCCGAGGATCTCAATCTGGCGCGCCCCGACCGCCTGGCCTCGTGGGTCCTGGGTGACGCCGCCAGCCTGGAGGTGCGGGCATGAGCGGACGCAGAATCCTGCTCACGGGCTTGCCCAGCGGGGTGGGCTGCAGCCGTCTGGCCATCGAGTTGGCACACGCCCTGGCCGACCTTGGACGTTCGACGGCGGTGGCCGGAGCCCTGAAGGACATGCCGCGCAGTTTTGCATCGCGCCCGGCGGGCAAGTCGCCCCATGGAGTGGTCTTCGGACTGGGCGGAGGCAATGCCTGGATTCCCCTCGAGCTGCTGCAGCCGGCCGGGCGTCAGGAAAGTCTGGCCGCGTTGGCCCCCGATTGCGAGTTCCTGCTGCTGGATCGTTTCACGGGACTGGCCATCGCCGATTCCGACTGGTACCGTCAGGCAACGGAAGTTATTGTTATTATTGACGGCCAGCCGGAAAGCGAAAGCAAGGCGCTGCACCTGCTGGGACGGATTGACAAGGCCTGGCCGACCTTGCCGGTGTATCTGGTTTTCAACCGGGTGGCAAGCTGGCCCGACTGGCAGGTGCTGGGGCGTGATTTCAACCAGAAAAGTGAGAAAGTCTGCCGGCGGCGCTTTCCTGCGCTTGGTGGAATGCCGATAACGGCAGAGATGGCTCGTTGCCGCCAGGAGGGAAGGTCCCTGCTGGATCTGTACCCGAATCATCCATGTTCCCGGAATCTCAAGCTGATGGCGCGGCAGTTGCTGCACCTGGAAGTGATCTGGGCCCATGATCCCAAGGTGCTGGTACATTCCCCCAACCGGTCTTCCCAGGATGCCCGGCATGACACGAAGAGGAGCGTGATCCATGCCCAAGCGCACTGAGCAGGTTCTGCTCACCAATGGCGATCTCATCGTGTCCAAGCTTGGCCTGCTGGTGTTCCTGGGAGTGTTCCTGCTGGGACTGGGCGCCGGTCAGGCCCTCTGGACCGCCAGTTACCGGGCCTTCTTCGTCTGGCTGGCCTTCAGCCTGCTGGCAGGTGGCGCGCGGGTGGCCTGGAAGTACAATGACTACCAGCGCCGCGAGCGCGAACTGCTGGAAGCCATCGAGCGCTCGAAACAGCAGTTGATGGCGCGCGAAGAAGAGACCCGCAAGCGGCAGCAGCAACTCAATACCCTGTTCGAAGCCACGAGGCGGGTACCGGACGAACAGGAGGAGAACGCCGACGAGACCGAGGACGAGCCTCGGCGCCCGGTGATTCCCGGCAGCCGGCATCACTGATGCCCCACGTCGTCCGGTGCGACACACCGGATGACCACACGAACCGACAGCAAGCAACAGGAAGCCTCGCGCGCGCGGGCGGGGCAGTACAGGGCAAGAGCAGCGAGGAACGACCATGGCAATCAAAGCCGATCACTTGTGGGACGCCTGGGCGAAGAACCGCAACGAGGAAGGCAAGAAGAACCTGCTGGTGGCCTACATGCCCCTGGTCAAGCAGGTGGCCAGCCGCATGAAGATGTCGCTGCCTCATTCCGTTCATCTGGATGATCTGATCGGATCGGGCATCATGGGCCTGATCAATTCGGTCGAGAACTTCAATCCCGAGCTGGGCTTCAAGTTCGAAACCTATGCGGTGCCGCGAATCCGGGGCGCGATCCTCGACGGTCTGCGCGACTACGACTGGGTGCCGCGCTCGATCCGGGCCAAGGAAAAGCTGCTTGAGTCCACGGTGGTCAAGATGGAAGCCGAGTTGGGGCGCATCCCCACCGACGACGAGATCGCCGGCAAACTGGATATCAGTGTCAGCGAGTACTACAAGTTGCTGGATGACGTGAGCGCCACCACCCTGCTGTCCTTCGACCGTCCCTTCACCGGGGATCAGGGTCAGGCGTCCAGCCTCTACGATCTGGTGGAGGACATGCACAATGACTCGCCCCTCGACCTGATCGAGCGCAAGGAGATCAAGAAGACCCTGATCCAGCTGATCAACAAGCTGCCCGAGCAGGAGAAACTGGTGATCGCGCTGTATTACTACGAGGAACTGACGCTCAAGGAGATCGGCAAGGTGCTGGACATCTCGGAAAGCCGGGTCAGCCAGATCCATACCAAGATCATCCTCAGCATGAAGAACCGCATCCGCCAGATGCTGACGGTGTAGGAGACCGCCCGGGTGCGCCCCCTGGAACCCGGCAGCCCCGCACGACGCGTCCGGGCGCTGGATCCGACTCATGGTACCGGGCTCAAAGGCCGGCGTGCGGGCGACGATGCATTCCGTGACCTGCTGGACGATGCACTGGACCGCGATGCGCCTCAACCCGACACCCCCGAGGAACCCGGACAACCCGAGGACCCGGTGGAGCTGGGACCCGTGGAAGCCAGCGAGAGCGATGGGCTGGATCGGGTCGAGATCCGCAGCCGCGAACTCACCCGGGTCACCGGAGAGCCAATGGCGGATGCCGCACCCGGAAACGCCCGGACGGACAGGGAAGAGGACACTCCCGCGACGACGCCCCCACCCGAGGGGGGACCACATCGCCTGGATCTGAAGGCCTGATGAGCATTCCCGAAACCGAAAAGCGCATCCAGACCATCATCCAGGGCATCCTCGAGCTGCCCTCGCTTCCGACTGTGGTGGCGAAGATCGTCGAGCTGGTGGACAACCCCAAGACCAACGCGCGCACCCTGGCGCGCCTGATTTCCTCGGACCCCGCCCTCACCGCACGGATTCTCAAGCTGGCCAACAGTGCCTACTACGGCTTTCCCCGCCGCATCGGCACGATCAATCTGGCCATCGTCGTGCTGGGCTTCAATTCGGTGCGCGACCTGGCCGTAAGCGCCAGCATCGTCGATCGACTGAATCTTGATCCAACCAGTCAACGCTTCGACATGTCGCGCTTCTGGGACCACAGCCTGGGTGTGGCGATCGCGGCCCGCATGCTGCTCAAGCTGGGCAGCGCACGCGTGGTGGGCGAAGCTTTCGTGGCGGGCTTGCTGCATGACATCGGGCGTCTGGTGATCGTGCGCTACATGCCCCGGGAATTCGGCGAGATCTCGGCCCTGGTCGAGAGCGAAGGCCTTGAACTCTGGGAAGCCGAACGCCAGGTACTGAAGATGGATCACGCCCAGATCGGTGGACTGCTGTGTCGCTACTGGCACCTGCCCGAGAACCTCTGCGAAGCGATCAACTGGCATCACAATCCGATGGGTCAGGAGAAACCCGAACTGCTGACAGCCCTGGTGCACGTGGCCGACCAGCTGGTGCGTCACTGCGAAGGCCCCGACAATCCGGAAGGCGGCAGCCAGATCCTGTTGGATGACCTCACCAACATGCTGGGCATGCGCCGCAACGAGGACGGCGAAGTGGATCTGGACTGGTATGCGGAACGCTACCAGGAAGAATCCCAGAAGGCCGAAACCTTCAGGGGGCTGGTCCAGGGCCGCGAGATTCCCGGGGAAGACGAATGAACGCACCCGACGACGGACTGCGCAAACTGGACCGCCAGCATCTTGAAGAGCTGGTCAACGAACTGCGCGGCACGCGCCTCGAACTGCTGAGCAGCCTCGAGGAACTGCGTGAAATCCAGAGCCTGGCCCGCACCATTCGCAGCACCAGTGATCTCTCGCAGATCCTCGCGGGACTCAGGCTGATCGTCAGCCGGGTGCTGCCGGTGCCCGAACTGGGGCTTTACCTCTCCAGCAGCCAGATGGCCAGCCAGGATGTCTTTCCCAATCCTCCGGCTCTGGACGAGGTCTATGCCAGCCTGGTGGAAGAGGGCATCGTCGACTGGGTCATCGACGAAGGCCGGGCCACGGTGATCCCCGACCCGGAAGACCAGAATCCCGACCTGAGCGACGTGCTGGTGCCCCTGCTGGTGATGGGTCAGGAACTGGGCATGATGCTTGTGCAGAGCCCCATCGAAAAGGAGCAGGTCACCGCCCAGATGCTGGACCTGCTCAGTTTCGCCGCCGGCCAGGCGGCCACGGCCATCGAGAACTTCCGTCTGCTCGAGGAAGTGCGCCAGGGGCGCAAGTATCTGCAGGTCATGCTGGACACCGCCGCCGAACTGATTCTGGTGATCAATGCGGACGGCCGCATCAGCTACGCCAACGAGCGCCTCGCCAGATACGGCCTGACCCGCAGCAAGGTTCTGGGGCGTCGCCTGCAGACCCTTGTGCGCAACCCGGAGGACCGCCAGGCTCTGGACCAGCGTCTGCACGAATCGCGCGCCGGCATGCTGGAGCTGCGCCTGGGAGTGGCCGGCCCCGATCGCCCGCGCCGCCTGGTGCAATTGAACCTGAGTCCCATGCCGTCGATGGGCGGAGGGTCCCCGCGGGACTGGATGGTGCTGGTTCATGACGAAACCGAGCGCCGGGAACTGGAAGCGCGGGTCCGTGAAGCCGAAAAGTATCAAGCGGTCATGCACGCCGCGGTGGCGGTGAATCATGAGATCAACAATCCACTGACGGCCGTGCTGGGCAATCTGTTCATGTTGCGCCGGGACCTGGGGCCCGATGCGGCTCCAGCGCAGCTGAACCGGATCGCGGTGGCCGAGGAGAATTGCCGACGGATCCAGGACGTCACGAGCCGTCTCGAGAAACTGAGTGAGATCAAGCTGGTGACCTACCTGGGCAACACGGAGATGCTGGACCTTGGAGCTGCGGCGCAGCCCGGGAACGCGTCTTCACCCATGGGGCCGGATACGGGACGGGAGAGCAGGGCACGAAACCTGCCGCCCGACAAGAAAGGAGTCCGCGGATGATCACCAAGCGGCTGATGCCCCTGGTGTTCCTGGCGCTGATGGCAGCCCAGGCATGCGGAGCCACGCTCACGGGTCTGCGTTGGTTCGACCATTCGGACTATGTGCGAGTGGTCTTCGACGTCAGCAGTCAGGTGGCCTTCCGAACCTCGGAACGCCCGGACAATGGCTACGTGGACCTGATCCTCGAAGGCGAGCTCGCTCAGGGCATGCGCCCCCGCATCGAGATCGCCAGTGGCCCGGTCCTGTACGCCGAGCAGAAACAGAAGACCAGCTCGACCCTGACCTGGCGCGTCCACACGGGGCCGTCGGGGGGGATCCGCAGTTTTTCACTGGGCGAGAGGCCCTTCAAGATCGTGATCGATGTCTATCGCCCGGGCATTGCACCCGGTTCGGTCGGGGAAGTGGCCCCGCCCCAGACAGCGCCTGCTCCCGAAAAGGAATCGCCCGCCTCCCTGACCGCCCCGGAGCCCGAGGACAGAACTGAACGGGCGTTGCCCGGCCACGCCCTGGCCGGTGGATCCCAGGGCAGACTGGCGACTCAGCAGTGGCAGCAACCGGAGCCGTCGGGCGAGAGAGGGCAGGTTCAGGTTCCG
Organism: Candidatus Delongbacteria bacterium; assembly: GCA_020634015.1. Classification (NCBI taxonomy): domain Bacteria; phylum Candidatus Delongiibacteriota; species Candidatus Delongbacteria bacterium. The sequence goes on from JACKCN010000009.1 coordinate 55,756, forward strand.
GAGAACAATCCCGTCGTGGATCTCGTGCAGCCCCGGCCCGAGCCCGTGCGGACCAGCAAACCCGCCGTCGCCGCGAAGCGCACCGATCCCGACACGCCGGTGGAGCCATGGGCGGACCTGAAGGGGGCCGCACGTCTGCACACCGAAGTGGGCTCACTGCTGCTCAGCCTTGGCGAGGTGCGACCCGCGCTCGATCATCTGGAGGCGGCCGATTCGATCAGCAGCAATCAGGCGGGCGTGCAGTTGCTGAGCGGCATCGCCTGGTCGCAGCTGGGTGACGAGTACCGCTGCCGACTGAACCTGGAAAAGGCACGGCGTGACGAACGATATCGCGCGCGCGCCGACGAGATTCTTGCCCGCATGCAGGCCCCCGACCTCAAAGGGCTGGTTCCCGGAGGAGAGATCCGCACCGAGGACCTCGAGTACTACCTGAACATTCTCAGACGTGGCAATCGACTGGACTATGCCGATCTGAACGCTCCGGTCATGGTGGAGCCGCAGGGCAATCCCGGCTTCGGGCTGGGACTGACTCTGGGTGTGCTGCTGGCAGGGTTGGGTGGACTGGCGGGTTACCTGATCCAGCGCAGGAAGGATGCGGATCAGCGCCGTCGCCAGATCCTCAAGGCCAGCCAGAAAACTCCGGCCCAGGCCATGAAACCGGTGATCGCGGCGCCCACGGGACGGGAAGATGAAGCCGCCGGGCCCGCACGGGAGCCCCGGCAGACTGCGCCCGCGGCTGCGCCTCCCGTGACCGACGCACCGCGTCCGGTCCCTGCGGCCAAGGTCATGCGTGACGAGGAAGACAACGAAGTCTACCAGCAGGTTCAGGCCGAGCTCGAGCGCCACCTGGAGAAGCACACCGCACCCCTGACGCCTGAAAGTCTGGCGGGCTTTGACGATGCGCCTGCGACCACGACCGAACCGGCACCCGCGCGCCAGACCCGCAGCGCTCCCGCCCAGGCAGCCGCCCAGCCCGACCCTGAGCCCGTGGTCGATGTACTCGAGGAGCCGGACCTGAACGAGCAGGTGTACCAGATGGCCGATGCCAACCGTCCCATCGTGGAGATCGCCGAGGAACTGGAACTGGGTGAAGACGAAGTGAAACTGATTCTGGACCTGCGTCCCCAATTGCCCGATGCCTGAAAGCCGAGCCATGCATTTCGAGGAGTCCATCCAGCAGGCTGCGGACCGCTTCCTGCCCATTCTAGGCCCGGAAGTCGCCCTGCCGCGCGGAATCGTGGCCATCGGCACGGTGGGCAACGTCAGCGACATGTTGATTCACAACGTGCGCAATCTGCTCTCCGTGATCAGCATGCAATCCCAGCTGATCCAGGGCACCTGCTCCCCGGGCGAGAATGCCAGCCGCCGCCTCAACGAGATCGTGCAGCAGGTGGAAGCCATCGATGCCCAGCTGGGCGCTCTGTTGCGCCTCTCGGGTCTGCAGCCCCGCTATCGCGATGAGTGGGAAGGTTTCCGCAAGGAAATCAATGAGATCGCCAGTCAGATCTATTCAGGACTTGAGATCCTGATCGAGTGGCAGGGAGAGCCGGCTCGGCCCTTGCACGACGGGGAACGCGCGCTCCTGCATCACCTGCTGTTCCAGGTCCTGCATTTTCTGGTTCACCACGATCCGGGCAAACACCCGCTCGCCCTGACTCTTGGATTTTCTCCAGCGACCGATATGGGGGAGGACACGTTTCCCCTTCACCTGGCCTGGCGGCTCGGGTGTGCCCTGCCGGAAACCCTGTTCCAGTCCGGACTGGGAGTGATCGGCAACCAGCGTGGCAAGGCCGCGCTGAGTCTGGACCTGGCGGACAGCCTTGCCCGGGGCCTGGGAGGCGACCTGCGATGGCGACTTGGCGAGGAATCGGTCCTCGTGGAAACCACCGTCCGGCTGACCGGCAGCGAAAGGCCCCACTCGGATGATCAGCGAGATCCAGCTCGACGTCCTGCTTGACTTCAGCAACCTGGTCCAGGCCAGTCTGGAGCTGGACCAGTTCTCCCGCCCCCTGCTTGAACTGCTGCAACGCCTGATCCCCTACGAAAGCGCCACCCTTTACCTGCTCAACGCCAGCACCGGTGAACTGGTATGCGAGTCCTTCGTGGGGGACCGCCCGATCAACCTGATCGACCTGGTGCACTTCGATCACGGCAGCGGTCTCAGTGGCTGGATTGCCAAGCAGAGCCGACCCATTCTGATTCCCACCCTGCGCCGCGGCGACCCCGAGGACAGCCGGCTGGTGCGTTCCTTCATTGGCTTGCCCCTGCTGGCCGATGAACGCCTGCTGGGCGTGATCAACTTCGGCCACAGCCACCCGGGAGCCTTCGAGGATGTGGAGGAGAGCCCTCTGCGCATTCTGGGCGCCCAGATCGCGCTGGTTCTGCGGACCTTGTTGCTGGTGCGCGACCTCAAGACCACCAATCGGCGTCTCAACGAGAGCAATCGCCAGCTCACCGCCATGCAGCAGAGTCTGGTCGCCGACGAGCGACTGAAGGCGATCAGCGAAGTGGTGACCACCATGAACCACGAGATCAACAATCCCCTGACCATCATCAGCGGCAACGCGGAGCTGCTGTCCCATCGCCTGCGAGATGCCGGGCCGGACATCCAGGAGCGCCTGGGCAACATCCTCTCCCAGGCCAGACGTCTGGGCCGCGTGATGAACCTGCTGGCCAATCTGCGCAACCCCGTCCTGCAGGACTACCTGCCCGGTGAACGCATGATCAACCTCCAGGCCAGTCTGTCCGCGGGCTTTCCCGCCCGTGTGGAACTCTGACCGAACCCGTTGATTCACACACTTGCCCGTGCAGTAACCCAAACAGCGATGAAGGATTCCAGCCGGAGTTCTGGCGTACCGGTCGGTATTGGCCGTGGGTCCCGAAGGCGGTCCCCGCGGGAAAACAGGGTGTCAACTCCGCCTGACACACAGGCGCTCCATCTCTTTCGGTCTTTCCCCGCCCTGTTTCTCCCTTGCCTCGTGGAATGGAACTTGCCCCCATTTCCGGAGGGCTTCCATGCGCGTTTCACCTGTCCTGCTCCTGCTCGTGTCCGGGCGCCTGCTCTCGGCAGGCATTCTGATCTCCGAAGTGATGGTGGATCCCCTTGGCCCTGAAGCCAGCGACGAGTTCGTCGAGCTGGTCAACACGGGTCCCGACAGCGTGGATCTTGCCGACTGGAGTCTGCGCGAAGGCAACAGTCAGGATCGGCTGCTTTTCGACGGCACCTCACGACTGGCGCCCGATGCCTGGCTGCTGATTCTGGATCCGGCCTACGCGGGCTCCTTTGACAGTCTGCTGCATCCGGGCACCCTGCTGGCCCGGCTGGACAATTCCACCTTCGGCAATGGCGGTCTGGGCAATTCCGGGGGGGAATGGCTCGAGCTGCTGGATCCGTCCGGTCAGCCCGTGGACGGCATGCTGACCCGCCAGACCGAGCCCGGGTTTTCCCTGGAACGGCTGGCCCTGCTGGCATTCTGCGATTCCTGTTTCAACCAGTCCAACCGCGTGGGCGGCACGCCGGGGTATCGGAACAGCCGGCAGCGTGCCGCTCTGGCGCTTTGCATCCAGTCTCTGGACACGCGCCAGATTGACCTGCTGGCCTGTGGAGAACAGGGCTTCCGGGGAGACTTGTGGGTGACTCTGGCGGAGCGTCGGCTGAGTTTTCCGGATCTGGATCTGGAGCCGGGAGACAACTTCTCGCTGGAGCTTCCCCGGCTGGACTGGGGCCAGAATCCTGTCTCGATCGTCAGCCAGGACTCGCATGGCGAGGAGAGTCGGCTGCTGGACAGCTTGCTCTGGAATCCGGACTCACCGGCGGGCAGGGGGCTCTGGCTGAGTGAACTCCAGCCAGCGGGACCGGGCGGAGAGGACTGGATCGAACTGGAAGCCGCTGAAGTGGTATGGCTGGACGGGCTGGCGCTGGACTGGGGGCGAGGCCCGCTGCACCTCAGCGGTCGTCTTGACCCCGGGCAGTTCCTGCTGGTCGGACGAAGCCCCGCGGACGCCGCTTTGACCGCCCGGCGTCAGGACATATCGCTGTCCCTGAATGCGAGTTCCGGGCAGCTGCGTTTGCTCAAACCCGATGGTGACCCGCTTGAAGGCCTGGACTGGGACGCGGACCAACTGCGTCCCGGAGCCAGCCTCGAACGTAGCCAGGCCCGTCTGCCCGCGGGGCTGGCTGCCAACTGGGGGCCCTGTGTGCTGCCTGTCGGGCACACGGCAGGCAGCGCGAACAGCCGCAGTCCACAGGAACTGTCCGGTGGTCGGGGAGTCCAGTTCTCCACTGGGTCGCTGACACCGGGCACGGGCCCGCCCCTGACGGTGCGCCTGAACAATCCGGCAGGCGCTCATCAGGCCAGTGTGGCCTGCTGGAATCTGGATGGGCGGCTGTGCCGTGTCCTCTTGCCCTGGGGCTCGCTTCCGGCTCAATGGTCCCTGATCTGGGACGGAACGGATGACGCGGGGCGCCATCTTCGCCCGGGTGTGTATCTGATCCAGATCCGGGGGTCTTCATTGAATGCGGTCAAGCCTCTGGTGATCCGTCCCTGATCCCTCCACATCGTCCCCCGGCACATTCGAACCCGTCCCGACGGGCTGGAAACTTTTTTCGCCACATTGGTCCGCCAAGTGAAACGCACGCTCCCGACCCGGATCAAAGCCCCCGTTCAAACGAAGGCAGGACATTGGACGAACAGACCCTGATCAGCCTGGCCCAGAACGGCGACGCCGCGGCCTTCGAATCACTCCTGAAGCGTTACGACGAGCGCATCATGGGACTGATCATGGGTTTCGTGAAGAACCGCAATGACGCCCAGGACGTGTATCAGGAAGTGTTTCTGCGGGTCTGGACCAGTCTGCCGCGATTCCGGCAGGAGTCCAGTTTCTTCACCTGGGTCTACCGAATTGCCGTGAACCGCTGCATCAGCCTTTGCGAGCAGCGCACCCGGCGGGACAAGCTGCACGTGCAACCCCGCACGGGAGATGACGACGAAGATGGCGACTGGCTGGACCGACTGGCCGTCGCCGATGACGGACGCGAGGAGGAAGAACGGCAGGACAGGCTCGAGCGGATCTGGCGCTGTGCCGGAGACCTCAACAGCCGCCAGCAGATGGTGCTGACCCTGCGCTTCCGCCATGGGCTGAAGTTGAAAGACATTGCCGAGATCCTGGAGATGCCCGAAGGAACCGTCAAGATCCTGACGTTCCGGGCCGTCAGACGCATCCGGCAGCAACTTGAAGAGGCTCCCTCATGAGTGGAACCCACCCCCCGAACGAAGCTCTCTGGGCAGGCTGGCTCGATGGCAGCCTGAGCCCCGAAGAACGAGCCCGTTTCGAAGCCTGGATGGCAGAGCATCCCGAGGCCGCGCGCGAACGTGCCGCCCTGGAAGCCGTGATGGCCGACCTGGAAGAGAGCAGTGCTCCGGACGTGGATGGCGATCTGCTGGCCCTGGCCAGGGGCGGGCTGTCTCGCCACCTGAAGAACACCCCGCAGCTGGTTCTGCCCAGAGCGACACCCCAGCCCGTTCGCAGCGGGAATCGCTGGATCCGCCTGGCCACTCGCACGGCCTCGCTGGCGGCCATGTTCCTGCTGGGGCTGATTCTGGCGCGCAACCTGCCCTTTGGCGCCACCCCGTCCCCAGACACCATGGCGCAAGCCCTGCCCGGGGCCGTCGACGGCCACAGCCCGCTGCGCCCGGTATCGCTTGTCAGCGGCGACGATGGTGCGCGTGCGATGAATTCCTCGGTTCAGGTAAGTGGCCTCAAACTTGAACCAGGTTCCGAAGTGCGCATCCTGCTGGATCAGGTCCAGCGATTCGCCATCGAAGGCAGCGCGGGCGAAGAGACCATTCAGGACTACCTGAGCTACATCATCCGGAACGACAACGATCGTCAGCGCCGCGTGCTGGCCCTGGCTGCCCTGAGCGGCAAGCAACTGAAGCCCGCGGTGCGCGAGGTGCTGGTGCACGTGATGACCCACGACCCCGACGGCGAGATCCGGATGCGGACGGCGGGCCTGCTGAGCAGCTGGGTGGACGAGGCGGTGGTGGCCCAGGGATTCATGAAGGCCCTGGTCGACGATCCCAGCCCCGAACTGCGTGACTACGCCATGCGCACGCTCTCGGACAGCCGGGAGGGGCGCATCCAGAATTCCAGCCGCGGCGACTAGGCGACAGGCGAAGTGACGGCCCCCCGGGGCCCAATCGAAAGGTTCAGGGAATGAAACGAGCCCTGTGTATTCTTGGCCTGGGACTGGCCATCGCGGCGGCCGCCTCCGCGGATTCCACCCGCAAGCTGTTCAGCAACATGGTGGTCAAGGCCGACGAGACGGTCGACACCGATCTGACCGTGATGCGTGGTGATCTGGTGGTCGAAGGCACTGTCATCGGCAATGTGGTGGTGATGTTCGGCAACTGCGAACTCAAGCCCGGTGCGCGCATCGAAGGCGATCTGGTCGTTCTGCATGGCGGTCTGGATCTGGTCAGCAAGGACCAGGTCAGCGGCCGGATTTCGCAGCGGGATTTTCTGAAGGCCATGGGCCAGGCCGAGGACTCCAACCCCTTTGCCGTGGACGATCTGGACAATGAGCCGCATATCCGCATCGGGTCGGATATCGAGGTCTCGGCAGGGCCGATGATCCAGTACGACTCCGACGGCGGCGAGGACCTGCGCCTGTTGTTCAACCGTGTCGCCGGACTGCAGCTGGGCATGACCTTCAATCCCTCGATGCAGAACCTGCGCGAGAACGACTTCGATCTCAGTGGCCATGCGGAATGGGCCTTTGGAACCAAACGCCCGGAGTACCAGCTGGAATTGCGCAAGGCCCTGCTGCAGAGCCCTTTGGTGTATGCCCACATCGGCAGCCAGCGGTTCACGGACACCCAGGACGGCTGGATGCTGGGCGCGGTCGAGAATTCGGTGGCGGGCTGGCTGCTCAAGCAGGACTACCGCGACTACTACGACAACAAGGGAGTCAGCCTGGGGCTGGGGCTGCATCTCGAATCACGCGCCAGGGCCACGCATGATTGGTCGCGCACTCTGCACCTGCGCGCTGGCTGGTTCAGCGAGACCTGGCAGGACGCCCAGGTCAATTCCCAATGGAACTGGTCACGCGTGGACCGCCCCTACCGCCCCAATCTGTATCTGGGTGCCGACAGCCCCGATCTGTTCACGGCGGTCAATGCCAATGGGGACACGCTCAGCTACCCCTTCTATCGCACCACGGCCAATGGCCTGCGTCTGGGCATGGAGCTGGGCACATTGCGCAAGGGCGGGCGCCGGATGGGTGCGACCCTGGCGCTGAATCTTGAACAGAGCCTGGGCGGCGAGTTCGAAGCGGATTCGGTGCTGGATCTGGACTACCGCCGGATCATGGGCTCTTTCAAGGCCTGGCTGCCCTTTGGCAAGCGCAACCGTGAAAGCCTGAACTTCCGCCTGCTGGCGGGGGAGAACGGCGGCAGCAACTACCCGCTGCAGTATGGCTTCCGCCTGGGCGGGCCGGATGCCTTGCCCGGCTATCGCCCCAAGGGTCTGGACGCCAGGCAGACCTCGTGGAAGGACCGGATGAATCCGGATCCTGGAGCCGGTGCCCGCCGCATGGTGCTGGGATCCCTCGAGTACCAACTGGCTGGCGAAGCCGTCAGAGTGCCCATCATCGAAGACATCATGGAAGACTTCTCCTATCTGCTGATGGTGGATGCCGGCCATGTCTTCGATGAGGGCTGGGACACCCTGGAGGCTGGTTCATTCCAGGCCAACGTGGGCGTGGGCATCGGCGGAGAAGATGACGACGACTGGCGCCTGGCTGCCTTCCGCAGCACGGAGAGTGGCCAGGCTGACTGGCGCCTGCTGTTCCGCTTCAACCGGAGGTTCTGATCATGGCACGCATTTCTCAACCTGCCACCTCCATGGCTTCCACCGGGCTGCTGGTCGGCATGGGCCTGATGTGCTGCGCCACCCAGCTGCTGGCGGCCGCGCCCGACGTGACCTTCAAGGAGAGCGTTGCAAAGGAAAATGCGCACAAGGCCGTGATTTCGATCGA
>JACKCN010000010.1 GCA_020634015.1 Candidatus Delongbacteria bacterium
CGGGAGCCAATGCGCTGCACGGCAACGGCAACGGGGGCACTGTCTGGGATTTCTTCAACAACACCAGCAGCGCTGTCCAGGCCGTGGGCAACTGGTGGGGCACGGTTGACCCGGCCACTGTCGAGCAACACATCAATGACAACAACGATGGGGCCTATGGCGAAGTGAGTTTCCTGCCGCTGCGTGAGGATTCCCTGCTGGTGCCGCTGGTTTCTCCCGGTCTGGGCTGGGCCCTGGCCCCGGCGAGCGGCGCGCTGATGCTGCATCCTGCCAGCCACTTCCGGATGGGCAGCACACTGGACATCACCCTTTCCGGCGACGGTGACTGGATCTGGCAGGGCGACAGCCTGGCCTGGAGCCCACTTCCCGCGAGCCCCAACCCCGCCCTGCTGGTGCTGGAAGCCCGCGATGCGTCCGCACAGTCGGCGTTGGACAGTCTCTGGATTTTCCATGTTCCGCAGCTGATCGGGGACACTCCCGAGCTGACGATTTCACGCAGTGGCAACGACCTGCTGCTGGGGTGGCACACGATTCCCGGCGCGACCAGTTACCGCGTCTACACTGTGAATCCCGGCAGTGGCTGGAGCGAGACCTTCCTTCAGGAGACCAGCGAGACCGAGCTGCTGCTCGTGGATGCCCTGCTGGCCGGCAACGGTGCCTGGCGCGTGCGTGCCGTCTTTCCCGATGAGGGTGACGACTGATGAGTGACGAGCGCGATCCTCTGGACGCCCTGCTCAAGGAATGTGACGTCCAGCGCAGTGTGGGTGGGGGACCCGGCGGTCAGCACCGCAACCGCACCGAGAGCCGCATCGTGCTGGTGCACCGTGAGACGGGCCTGCGGGTCGTCTGTGATGACACACGCAGCCAGCACCGCAACCTGCGCCGCGCGCTGGAGATTCTGGCGGAGCGCCTGGAAGAGTCGCGCAAGGTGCCCGTGAAACGCCGGCTGAACAAGGACCGGCCACGCTGGTTGAAGGAAAAGTTGCTGGTGGCCAAGCGCAGACGAGGTCAGCTGAAGGCGCTGCGAGGGGTGCCGCCACGGGACTGAGGGGCGGTGTTCAATATCGGTCTGGGCCTGCAGGCTATAACGGTGTTACACTGACCGAATTTGGCCAGCCCAAGTAACTGATGCCTGTATCGCTCTTTGTTCGGGCCCTGCAAAAACATGAAAACAAAGGCGTTAAGGCTACTGGCACGGGCCTTGCTTGACAGGCTCCGAATTCTGGGGTACATGCAAACCACAGCATCTTGCGTGCCTTGCCAGCAGGGTACTTCTGAAAACTGATACCTGAGATCTCGTGGGGGGGCCGAAAGGTATCGTGACAGAGACCGGGAAACCGGGAATCTGACTGACCCCTGTCTTCGGACAGGGGTTTTTCCATATTCGGGCCAATATCAACCCTGGAGGCCCATGCCCACCTTCTTTCGTCTTCCTTTGGCCAGCGCCACTCCATGCCTGTGCCCAGCCGTCCTGTTCCCGCTTCTTCCGCTGATGGCCTGATGGAATTCCGGGCGCGCACTCCTCATCGGGTTCTGGGCTTCATTGCCTTTCTGCTCAGCTTCGCGCTCTGCATGTTCGGCGGGGCCGTGCTCTTCGTCTTCAACCATGGCCTGCTGGCCGTGCTGCTGATGTTCGTGGGCAGTTCACTGTCTTCGTTCGTGGGTCTGGCCACGACCCGCTGGTTGGCCCGCAAGGACTATGAAGCCTGGCGCGCTCGCCGTGGGGACCAACCCTTCACCGTGGAAGACGACGGCGATCGCTGAAGCCCTCCATCCTGCCGTGCAACCGCCCCGACGGCCTCAAGAGTTGACCCAGACCGTACCCCACGGTCAATCAGGCGGAATTCGGACCCGATAAGATTCGCGGGTCGGACTGATTGGCCGACAGCAACTTCCTGCAGGATTCCACAGGGTCATGTCACGAAAACTTGTCGAAGATCTTGAGCTGGGCATGACCCTGAACAAGGACCTGCACGACCAGCGGGGGCGCTTTCTGTTGCCCTCCGGGACCGTGCTGCAGGAACAGCATCTGCGCTTGCTGCGCCAGTGGCGGATTCCGGTGGTCTATGTGGACAGCCCGGAAGAAGAAGCCGAGGACTGGCACAAGGTGAGCCTCAAGGACCTTGACCCGGCGACCCACATTCTCAACGAGAAGGAGCTGGGTGAGCTGTTTTCCCTGTGCGACCGAACGGATGGGATGACCTCGAAACTCTTCTATTACCTGCTGGACCGACGCAACCGCCTGAGTGTGCTCAACGGGGGCGCGGCATGAGTGAGTTCACGACCCCCGAGGAGGTGGTGCGCTCGGTCAGCCAGGTGGCCACCCTTCCCGAGATGCACCTGCGCCTGCTGGAAGTGATGAACAATCCCCGCAGCAGCGCGCTGGATATGGCCAGGGTCATCAGCCGTGATCCCGGACTGACCGCCAGGCTGCTCAAACGCAGCAACAGCGCGTATTACGGAATGGGCAGCACGGTGGCGACCGTGACCCGCGCGATCACGGTGGTGGGCGTCAGTCAGCTGCGCGAGCTGTCCGTGTCCACGTCGGTGGTGCGCATGTTCAAGCGGCTGCCCCAGGATCTGCTGGACATGGATGCCTTCTGGCAGCACTCGGTACTCGTGGGTGTGATCGCCAAGGAAATGGCCCTGATGCTGAAGTTGCCCGACACGGAAGAAGCGTTCGTGGCCGGGTTGCTGCACGATGTGGGGCGTGTGCTGCTGGTATTGGCGATGCCGGTCGAGTATCGCAAGGTGCTGCTCTTCGCCCGGGCCTCGGGACGCTGGCTGAACCAGGTGGAACACGACCAGCTCGGTTTCACCCACGCTCAGGTCGGCGGAGCACTGTTCCGCTCCTGGGGGTTGCCGCGCAGTCTGGAGCATGCAGCCGAGTTCCATCACTTTCCGGAATTGGTGACTCGTCAGCGCACGGTGACCAGCATGGTGCATCTGGCCGATGCGATGGCTCACGGACTGGAAATCGGCAACAGCGGCGAAACCCGGATTCCACCTTTCCAGTCGCGCTTCTGGGAAGAACTGCAATTGCCCGATCTGATGACCGAAGTCCTCGCCAATGCCGAACACAGCGTGGTGGATGTTTACCGATCGATCATGCAGCCCGCCTCCGGGGAAGAGGAAGAAACGGTCTGAGGCCTCCGGGCAAGGGTCAGCCGCCCACCACCAGAATCACTCCCAGTACCATGCCAGCGGCCGCCCACAGGGTGTGGGTGCGCAATGTCTCACCAAACAGGATGCGCCCCAGCATCAGGGCCATCAGCAGGCCCACCACTCGCTTGAGGGTTTCCATCAGACTGACCTGGGTCAGCTGGATCGCCGCCAGTTGCAGGCTGAGTGCGCCCAGCCCACAGACGATGGCCAGCAGCAGCCCGCGAAAGCGGCCCGCATCAAGTCGTGCCATCGGCTTGCCGGACAGCCTGCGCCGCAGCAGGAGTGTGCCACCGATGCCCAGATTCTGCAGTGTCACATGCTGGGCAATACTGGAGTGCGTCAGGCATTTCTTGTCCAGCACGGAGGTCATGGCCCAGAGCAGGGCCACTCCGCACATCATCACGCTGCCACGTTCGTTCAGCAGCGCCCGCCAGAGGCTGACTCCCTGTCCGCCGTTGATCAGCAGCGCCGAGATGGCCACCAGTCCAATGCCGAACAGCGCGGGCAGCGAGGGTTTTTCGCCCAGCAGCAGAAACGCTCCAAGCACACTGAAGGCCGGCACCAGACTGAGAAAGGGAATGGTCAGGCTCAGGGGTGACACACGCAGGGAGTGCATGAACAGCAGGTTGGCCACGATACCCAGAGCCAGAGTGATCAGCCCGGGCAGGAGATAGTCCATTGAAGGCAGTGCGGCGCCTTCCAGCAGCACGGCCGCCGCCGCGAGCGGCACCATGCCCAGACAGAGCCGGATCACCAGCGCTTCGGAATCCAGCGAGCGCGCAAGCAGCTTGCGCTGGGTGTCGAAGAGACCCCATGCCAGGGCACTGGCCAGGCAAAGCAACAGAGCCAGTCCACTCATGCGTGCGGTCCGGGGGGACAGTCGGGGGCGTGCATGGGGGGCTCCGTTTTGAGAACTGCCGGACCATTCCTTTCTTGGCCGCGCTCCGGCCCGATGGTCGGTGCCGAATCTAACTGTCAGAGGTGTGATGCGCGTGTCAGCAGGCTGATACGCGTCCACTAAGAGGGAATCCTGTTCAAGACAGGAGCGGCCCCCGCCACTGTACCCGGTTACGAAGGGATCACACACCACTGGATGTGGAGTCGGCGCAGCGGTTCGCGCAGGCGCTCGCACCTCACGGATCCGCATTCCGGCCCCAGCCGGACGGCGAGCTGTGGGCCTGTGCAGCGACTCGCGCAAGGTTTGCACCCCGCGAACCAGCATTCCGGCGCCAGCCGGAATGCGAGCTGTGGGGTCGCCGCTGCGACACACGCACGCGTTCGCACCCCGCGAACCAGCATTCCGGCGTCAGCCGGAATGCGAGATGTGGGGTCGCCGCTGCGACCCCACATCCGGGAAGGGATTCCCGGAGAGCGACCCGGAAGCCAGTAGACCTGCCCTGACAGTCCAACCAGTCCCACGGGGTGCGGGGCGGGGGATCTGTCCTGTGCCTGAAGACCCCTCCGGCACCTCCTCTCAAGGAGGTCGCGATGATGTTCGAATCCAGATCACAGCTGACTGCCGGGGCGCTGCTGACCGGTCTGCTCTGCGCGGGTGCCACCCAGGCCGCGGACCAGCTCTTCGTGCTGCGCGGCTACTCCGATCAGGAAGTGCTGAGAATGAACACCGACGGCAGCGCCGCGGTGGCACTGCCTCTGCAACTGGACCTGGCCAACCGGGTGCGCGTGCTGGGCGATCGGCTCTGGGTCGTGGACTCGGGAGCCGCCGAACTGCTGGGCCTGAGCCTGGCCGACGCTCTGGCCTGGCAACCGGGCGACCCGGAACCGGCCGTGATCCACGTCCCCACTTCGCAGCAACCGGGTGCGAATCCCTGGGATGTGATCCAGCTGGCCGATGGGCGCCTGGCGGTCAGCAATCTCAACGCGGGCAGCGTATCCCTGCTGGAGAACGAGCAGCTGCAGCAGGAGATCGTGCTGCCTTTCGCCTCCCCCCAGGCATTGCTGGAGCAGCCGGGCCGGCTGCTGATCAGCGACAGCGGATTCGGCAGCGGCACCCGCCTGATGGTGCTGGATCTGGCCAGTCTGGCCCTCAGCGATGTCCCAACTCTGGAAAACCCTCAGGATCTGCTGGCGCTGCCCGACCGTCTGGACGTGCTCTGCTCGGGCAACTGGTTCGGGGGCGAGGCCTTCGTTCTGGGGCTGGATCCGCTGAGCCTGGCCCCTCTGGATACCCTGCGTCTGGGCGGCCATGCGGCCAACCTGGCCTGGGATGGCAATCACAGCGTCTACAGTGGTGATGTCTGGAACTTTCCCCAGCCGGGCGTCTACCGTTACGACTCCATCGGCCGTCAGGTGACACACGATGACAGCAACGTGCTGGGCCCCGGTGGCGGCTATCCGGTGTTCGGCGAACAGGGATTGTTCACCTGCGGCCCCACCGAAATCTACCGCCTTTCGCCCGCAGGTGAGGTGCTGGACAGCCTGGCGATCGGCGCAGATGTGGCACACTTCTGCCTCTGGCGTTCACCGGGTGTTCCGCGGCTGAGCGTGCAGTTCCGGGGGGCCGGGTTGCACTTCAGCTGGACCGGCGAGGGCTGGAGTCGCTGGAAGCTCTGGCGTCAGGACGTCGGCAATTCTGCACCCATGCTGCTGGCCGAGTGTGACACAACCGCACACTTCATGCCGCTGGGTGCCGGTGACACGGGCGCGCGTTTCACTGTCAGCGGATTCCAGTGGGACTCCGCTCCGGCGGGAGTGCGGGAGAGTGACGGGAGGTCCAGATGATGCACATGCTGACCTGGCTGACCCTGGGCTTTGCCTGTGCTGTCTGCCAGGGGTCCGACCGCTGGGCGGATGCCGTGGTGGAGTGGGAGCTGGGGCCCGGAGGTGGGTTCGGCAGCCAGCAACTGCCCGACAATCTGCTGGGCCCCCCGGACTCGACGGCCACACCCACCAGTCCCAGCTCCAGCCCCGAGCAGCTCTTCACCCCCGGGGATGGCGGATACGTGGTGCTGGCTTTTCTGGACAACCGGGTGCTTGACCGCCCGGGGCCCGATCTGCGTATCTGCGAGAACCCCTTTCTGGTGGGCGGCAACCCGGACCAGGTCTGGTCCGAACCGGCGATCATCGAACTGAGCGAGGACGGGCTGGTCTGGATCACGGTGCCCTGGGACAGTCTCAGCGGAGAGGGGCTGGCCGGGCGCGTGCCCGTGAACGGCAGCGGCGATCCGGATGACCCGGCGGACATGGGCGGGGATCTGGTGGATCTGGCGGCTCTGGGCTTGCTGGAGGTGGGGTTCGTGCGGCTGCGCGACCTGCCCGGCGATGGGCGCACTTTTGATCTGGACGCCGTGGGCGGCCTGCGCAACGAAGGCCAGACTCCCGTGCGCGCTCCACGTACACGGCCACGTGAGCTGACAATCTGGCCCAATCCCGGACGGGGTGTGTTCACCCTCGACAGCCCGGGGCGTGGAGGGCTGGCGCTGTACACCATTGCGGGACGTCGGCTGCAGTTGCCCGCGGTGGGCGCTCCGGGGCCGGGCACTCTCAGTCTGCCCGAGCTGCCGAATGGGATCTATCTGCTGGAATGGGTGCCCGAGGTGGGCCCGCCCCGGCGGACTCGTCTGATCCTGACAAGGTGATCCGGGGGCGCAGGGGCGGGGCTACTTGAAGGCCCAGCGATTGTTCTCCTGCTCTTCCTGCTGGCTGCGCAGAATGGTCTGGGCCATGCCGTTGACCGCGCTCTGGAACACGATGCCCAGCAGCTGGCCGTCCCGGTCGCAGACCGGCAGGTACTCACTGTGGCAGTCACGGGCCAGAAACTGGAATTCGGCCAGCGAGGTCTCGGCGTGCACGATGGGTACCGTCTCGGCCAGTTCCGCCACCCTTATGATCTTGAGCGCTTCGAACTCGGCGATGATGTGGCGCAGGTCGGCAAAATCCAGCATGCCCGTGACACGGTTGGCTTCGTCCACCACGACCAGGTCCTTCAGGTCCAGTTCGGCGAAGAGCGGCACGACGGTCTGCAGCGGACTGGACGACTTCACCACGGGCTTCATGGGTTTCATCAATTCGCGGATCGAGGTTTCGGCCAGCATGGTGGCGCCGTCCTTCTCGGAATAGAGCCGCGCCTTCTTGAGCTTGAAGATGTACAGCGAGCGCTCGTGCACGATGAACTGGATCACCATGGTGGTGCCACTGACCGCGATCATCATCGGCAGCACCATGTCGTAGTTGCCCGTCAGTTCCACCAGCAGCAGGAAGGCGGTCAGCGGGATGCCGTTCATGCCCGCCAGCACCGTGCCCATGCCCGTGAGCACCAGCAGGGGCGCACTGATCGGCAGATGCAGCATGGCGGCCAGCTGGGCCACCACTCCACCCAGCATGGCCCCGATGAAGAGGCTGGGCGCGAAGGTGCCGCCAAAGCCTCCCAGCTCGATGGTGGTGCCGGTCAACAGCACTTTCAGCACCAGCAATGCCAGCCCCACCAGCAGCACATACTCACCGCTGAGGGCCGTCTGGATGCCGTGATACCCCACACCCAGCACGTCCGGGAACCACTGGGCCGTGATGCCCAGCAGCAGTCCGGCCAGCGGCGGAAAGACCCAGCGCGGCACATTGCGCCAGCGTCCCCAGACCAGTTTGGCCAGCGTGCCCGACCATTTCATGAAGCCCACCGAGAGCAGCCCTCCCAGCATGCCCAGCAGCAGGAAGATCGGCAGCAGGCGCACCGCGGGAAGCTCGAGCGGGGGAAACTGGAACAGACTGTGCCCACCCAGCAGGGCGTGTGACACCACATTCGCCACCACGCTGGCCAGAATCAGCACACCGAAGGTGACGTCCTTGAGGTCGTTCAGCAGAATGATTTCCAGCGCGAAGAACACTCCGCCCAACGGAGCGTTGAAGATGGCCGAAATGGCTGCGCCACTGCCCGCGGCCACCATCACCTTCAAGCGCCCCGGGCTCACGCGGAACATCTGGCCGATGCGCGAGGCGATGCCCGCGCCCAGCTGGCAGGCCGGCCCCTCGGGCCCCACGCTGCCGCCCGTGCCGATGGCGATCACGGGGGCCACCATGTGGAACAGGGTGGTACCAGCGCTGATCACGCCCTGCTTGAGCTTCAGGCTCTTCATCACCTCGACCACGCCCTTGCGGGAGGCCACGTCGGGGTACATGCGCGTGAGTGCCGCCTGGATCACACCGCCGAAGATCGGTACCAGCAGCAGGGTCAGGCCGGGGAGGCTGGCAAAATCCTCCTCGCTGGCACGGAAGAAGAATTTCTGCACCAGCAGCAGCACCCGATAGAACAGCGCGCCCACCACGCCCACCCCGCCACCGATCAGCAGGGCATAGAAGATGGTCAGGGCATATTCGCTCTGCTCCCGCGTGCGCAGCCAGCGCCGGAACCGCCAGGAAAAAGGAAATCGGAATCTCATGGGTGAGGGCTTGGTCCTTCGGAACGTTCCAGCCACTTGGTACAGCCGGCCAAGGCAACATTCGACAGGCAATGATGCCAGCGCGAGGCAGGACCCGTTGGACTCCTTCCGCTGCCCGGCACGTGTCTGGCGGGCCTTGCCTCGTGAGGTCATTGCGACTGCTGGCCGCCGTCGGTAGTTTGTGGGGCCGTGCGCTCCCGGGCAGAAACATCCCCGACATGACAGCTGCGGACAATCAAGCGGAATCCAGGGAGTCAGCGGCAACCATGCCCCGTCCACGAGTACACAAGAAACACATGCGCAATGTGGCCGGGTATCCGGGAGAAATCCTGGTGGCCGCGGAAGAGATGCGTGACTTGCGCGGGCGCTGGCAGACGCTCTTTCCAGCTGCGGATCGCCTCTGGCTGGAGGTGGGGTGTGGCCGGGGAGCCTTTCTGGCGGGCCTGCTGGACAAGGACCCGCGCGCCGCGCTGCTGGGGCTTGAGATCCGCCCCGACCGCTGCGTGACCGCCCGCAACAAGCTGCTGCAGGCCAATGGAGCCGGGCGCTTCCGGGTGCTTCACACCTTCGCCGAACTGCTGCCCCTGATCTTCGGCTGCGGGGAGCTGGAGCGGATTCACCTGAATTTCCCCGATCCCTGGCCCTGCTCGCCCGACAGATCGAAGCGGCTGTTCGGCCCCCGCTTTCTGCCGATCTACCAGCACCTGCTGGCTCCGGGAGGGGAACTCTGGTTCAAGACCGATGACCCGGGAGCCTGGCGCGAGTTCATGGCGCGTCGTCCGCAGGCGCTGGTCCTGCTGGACAGCGGCGAAGACCTGTCGCGCTCGCCCCTGTTCCATGACAATGTGGAAACGGAGTTCGAGCGCCTGTTCCTGTCCAAGGGGCAGCGCATCCATTTCGCCCGGGTGCGCCGGGAGATCCATCTGCCACATGACACACGCTGGCCCTGAAGGGCACGGCCTTTGCCGAATGGCCGCTCCCCGGATGGGTGCGACCTCCGGCCAACAACTGAGGAGCCTTCATGTACGCTGAACATCGTCGGCAGTTCTTCGCGGAAATGGAAGACGGACTGGCTCTGGTGCCCGCCTCCCATGGCCAGCTGCGCAATCAGGACACGGACCACATCTTTCGCCAGAACAGCGATTTCATGCACCTCTGCGGTTTCGAGGAGCCCGATGCCATCGCGGCCTTCGTGAAGCAGGGCAAGAAGACTCGCTACGTGCTGTTCGTGAACCCGCGTGACCCAGCGCTGGAAATCTGGACCGGCCGCCGCGCAGGCACCAAGGGCGCGCGCAAGAACCATGGCGCGGACGAGGCCTGGGAGCTTGCCGAATTCGGCACCCGGCTTCCGGATCTGCTGAGCGGCAGTCCCTGCGTATACATGCCGCTGGGGCCCGACAGTTTCGGCCCGGCCTGGCCGCGCCAGAATGACGTGATGCGTGCGATCAACGCCCTGTCCTACAAGCGCAAGACTCCACTGGTCGTGCCCGACACCCTGCGCGACGTGCGCGCCCTGCTGGCCCGCATCCGCCTGCGCAAGAGCGCCGCCGAGCTGGAACTGCTGGAAGGGGCCTGCGCGGTCACTGCCGAGGCCTTCGCCGAGGCGATGTCCTGCGCGAAGCCCGGAGTGCGCGAGTACCAGGTGAAGGCGGTCATGCAGCTGGTCTATGGCATGCGCGGGGGCGACTGGGCCTTTGATACCATCGTCGCCGGGGGTGCCAACGCCTGCGTCCTGCATTATGTGGGCTGTCGTGACACACTGTGCGATGGCGAGCTGGTGGTCGTGGATGCCGGTGCCGAGCTCAATGGCTATTGCGCGGACGTGACACGCACCTTCCCGGTCAACGGCCACTTCAGCCCGGTGCAGAAACGCGTCTACAACGCCGTGCTGGCGGCCCAGCATGCGGCCATCCTGGCGGCGGGCCCCGGCGTGCCCGTGGATCAGGTGCACGAGGCGGCCGTCACCTCCCTGATCCACAGCATGCTCAAGCTGGGTGCCCTGAAAGGCAGCGAAGCCAGCGTGCGCCGCTCGGGCAACTGGAAGCGTTATTATCCCCATGGCACGGGGCACTGGCTGGGCCGCGACGTGCACGATGTGGGCGACTATGCCAATCGCGAGTCCGTGACACGGCTCGAACCGGGCATGGTGATGACCGTCGAGCCCGGATTGTACTTCCCCCCCGACGACAAGCGCCTGCCCACCGAACTGCGTGGCATTGGCGTGCGCATCGAGGATGACATCCTGATCACCGAAACCGGCACGCGCGTGCTGACCTCGGCGATTCCCAAGAGCGTCGCGGCGGTGGAGAAGGCCTGCGCCGTGCGGTCCAGCTGGCTCAAGAAGCCGGTGATCTGAGGTGCGCTTGGTTCTGACCGGTGCCAGCGGATTTCTGGGCGGGCACCTGCTTGTCGAGCTGCTGCGGCGGAAGATTCCCGTGCTGGCCCTGGGGCGCGCTCCCGAAGAATTGAGCAGGCGGCTGGGCACGGGTGTGGCAGTGGCCCGCTTCGATCTGGGCAACCCCGGGCCCACCGCTGCGCTGCGCGCCGGTGACACGGTGATCCACATGGCGGCCCTGCTGGGAGCCGGAGTCAGCGACCGCGCGCTCATGCTGCGCGCCAACCGTGAGGCCACGATTCTGCTGGCCCGCGAGGCCATCGATGCCGGGGCCGCGGACTTCGTCTTCCTCTCCAGTGTGTCCGCTCATGGCCCCCATGGCTCGCAGCACGATCCCTTGCGCGAAGACAGTCGGTTTGCCCCGGTGTCCGCCTATGGTGAGAGCAAGGCCCGCGCCGAGGAGGATCTGGCGGCTCTGGATTTCGGAACCACCCGGTTGCTGGTGCTGCGCCCTCCCGTGATCTACGGAACGGGAGCGAACCCGGTTTCCTCGACCGTGCGCCTGTTGCGCCTGCTGGGAGGGCGTGTGTTCCTGCGCAGCGGAGGCGGACGCGCGCTGTTCAACGTGATCGCGGTGGAGAATCTGGTGCATGGGCTGTTCCACCTGCTGGAACACGCCCCGCGGGGAGCGGGACTTGCCGGGTGTGCCTGGATGCTGCGCGACGATCCCTGCCCGAGCATGGCCGCCTTCCAGGACCGGATTCTCCAGGTCTATGGCCGGCGCCCGCTGCTGCTGCCCGCACCGCGCTGGTTGCTGGAACCGCTGGGCAGTCTGGGCGACTTGCTGCGCGCCCGCACGGGCTGGCATGCCCCGCTGAGCCGCGAGATCGTGGCCGGTTTTTCAGGGGATGGTTACTGGTCCAGCATCGACCGGATCAGTGCGCTGGGCTGGCGGCCACCGGTCAACTGGCAGGACGCACTGGGCCGCACGGCGCAGGAGTATCGAGCCACGATGGCCGGTGCCCGCAATAATTGAACAAGGTGGGCGTTACAGGTTCATGATCGAGGATGCAGAACTGATCCAGCGCCACCTGCGGGGTGAGCGTGACGCCTTTCCCGAGCTGATCAAGCGCTATCAGCAGATGCTCTACGGCTATCTGGTGCGCATGACCCGCAATCGGACGGATGCGGACGACCTGTTCCAGGAAACCTTCATCCGGGTGCTGCGCCAGCTGCCCAGCTATGACGAACGCAGTCGCTTCAAGAGCCTGTTGTTCACGATTGCCGCCAACCTCTGCGTGGACCATGCGCGCAAGCGCCAGACCCGCCAGAGTCACCTGGTGGAAGAGGATCCCGATCAAGGAATCGACACTCTTGGTGACCCTTCCGGGGACTGGATCCCCGACCGGATGCTGGAACAGAAGGAAGTGGCCGAGACCCTGGTGAAGGCCGTTGACAGTCTCCCGGAGCCCCAGCGCGAACTGGTGCTGCTGAGGCTGGAAACGGGGATGACCTTCCAGGAGATCGCCGATCTGAAGCAGGAACCGCTGGGCACCGTGCTGGCTCGCATGCACCGCGCCGTGGCGAAGATCCGTGTATACTTTCAGGAGCATGGCCATGACACCGCAGCCTGAGCAGAACCCACAGCAAGGACGCGGCGCGAGCCCCGACCGGCTGCAGGCTCTCTGGGCCAGGGTGACGCCTGTGGCACCCTCCCCGGAGCTGGTCGAGCAGACGATGCGGGCCTGCGCTCTGGAACAGGAAATGATGCGGATCCAGGCGGTCTGGCCGGCCAGCCCGGCACCCGATTCACGCAGTCTGTCCCAACTGCGGGAGGCCCTGACGCTTGAAAACCAGCTGCTGGGTCTCGAGAGCATCTGGCCCGCCTCCAGTGCTCCGGACGAGGCTCTGCACAAAAGCCTGCTGGCGCGCATCGAGGGCGAGCGGACCATGGAGGCGCTCCAGCAGCATTGGCCCTCGACTCCCGTGCCGGAGCATCTGACTCGCCAGTTGGAGCGTCGCGTGAGCGGACTCCACGGCGAAGGCGGGAAGACCATCCTGTTCAATCCCGGGCGAGGCGGTTTTCTGGGAGCCCTGGCGGCGGCCGCCGTGATCCTGTTCACGCTGGTGCGCATGCCCAGTACAAGCGATCCGACCCTGAGCGGCAGCGGGGATCTGTGGTCCATGGCCGCCACCGAAGACCTGCGCAGCGAACTGGACGACGGCCTGCAGGTGGCCGAGTGGAGTGCCCTGAGTGAATTGGGTCTTGCCGTGCAACTGGATGACCTGCTGGACACCGATCCCGAGGTTGAAAGCCTGGGTGAGAAAATGGACGCACTGGCCGCCGAACTGGAATTCTTCTGATCGGCCCGGGCGGAGGAGAGCGCATGAGAATCACGCATCACGCGTCGTGGATCCTGATCCTGCTGGTCCTGCTGGCAGGCACTCTGGACGCGCAACCTCGTTTTCGTGGCGAGCGTGGGGGCGGGCAGGGCATGCCCGGTGGGCCGGGAATGGGTCCCGGGCTGGATCCCGCCATGGTCAGCTTCATTCGGGAATACTTCCCTGAACGGGCCGCTGCGCTGGAGAGTCTGCGCTCGAGCGATCCGGAAAGCTTCCGCGAAAAGGCCCGCGCCCTGCACATGGAAGTGCGGCGACTGATGGACCTGAAGGAAAACAATCCGCCGCTGTTCGACGTGCACATCGAGGAAATCCACCTGCGCCCGATCCTGCGCAAGCAGGCCAAGGCCTGTCGCGATGCCACCGACGATGCCGATCGTGCCCAGAAGGAGGCTGAATTGCGGGCCTCGCTGGAACGGGCCTTCGACCTGCGTCAGCAGATCAAGCGCGGCGAAGTCGAAGAACTGCGTGAACGCCTTCAGGAACTGGAAACGGGACTTGAGCGTCGCAAGGACCGGCGTCAGGAGTTGATCGATGAACAACTCGAGAAGCTGACCCGGGACGACAGCGACTCCGACTGGTGAGCAAGGCGCCACCTCCGGTGGCATCCGCGTACTTCCCGGCAATCTTGCGCCCCGCCAAGGGAGAGTGGTCTCCGGGGCGGTGCTTTGGTAAACTGCCGCCCTTGCCGGCACCCGAACCGGACCCAACCCTTGACCTGGACATCCATGCCCGAGCCTGCCCTGATTCTGCTGCACGGAATTCGCGGTGCCACCCTGGCACAACGCGACGAGGACAGCTTCACCCGAATCTGGTCACTGGCCCAGGAGTTCCATCCGCGCTCATTGTTGTTGGCCCTGCAGTCCGACGAAGGTGGACGGGTCGTTCCCATGATGCCCGAAGCCCGGATCTTTGCCGAAACCCTTGAAGACGAGATCTACGGGCCATTTCTCAACACCTTTCAATCCACCGAGTCGGTACTGGCCCCGCCCTTCGATTGGCGGCTGGCCCCCGCGCAGGCTCTTGAGTCCCTGGCGCCCACATTCGCGGGCAGTGGATCGCTGAACCTGGTGACCCACAGCATGGGGCTGTTCGTGCTGCTGGAGGCCCTGCGTCAGAAACTGCTTGACCCCTCGCGGCTGGCAAGGCTGGTCCTGGTGACTCCCCCCTTCTGCGGCAGTGCCGATATCGTGTCGCTGCTGGCCAGAGGCATCGACAGCTCGGCCGACGGCGAACTGGGCGAACGGCGCTATGATCATTGTCTTGCGCGCTCCTTTCCCAGCCTCTACCGACTGCTGCCCGGCGTGGACTGTGCCGGCTGCAGCAAGAACTGGCTGGACGCTTCCAGCTGGCATGCACTGCTGGCGGGTGATCCGGCCACCGCGAGGTCCTTCTTCCTGCAACTGTCCTTGGCCCGGGAAGACCGGCTGGCCTGGCAGGAGCAGTTCCGCGACCTGTGTCGACGCCTTCGCGACGACATCCTGCTGCTGGCGGGCACCGGTGTCCCGACCCAGGTCAATCCCGAACTGGCCAGTGACGTCTCGCGTGAAGGGGATGGACGCCTGCTGGTCTGTTCCACGCGCCCCTCGGACTGCCCGCTGCCCCGTGTGGTGCTGGGCAGCCAGACCAACCCGGTCAAGCACGGCGAGATCCTCACCGATTCCCGGGCCCTCGAACTGATTGCCCGCTGGCTCCGGCATGAGCCCTTGCCCGAATCCAATGACGAACTGCGCCATGACTGAGACCCCCATCGTGCTGCCACCCCGCGCATCCTTCCTGGAAGCGCTGCTGCTCATGGCCCTGCACCTGCGCCAGCTGGTGAGCGGGCAGCAGGCGCTGCTGCGACTGGAACGGGATGAAGTGGCCCGGTCGCTGGACCTCATGCACGCGGAATCCAGCGAGGTCCTCTTCCGGTTTCGGCGGATCCTGGATTCACTGGATGCCGGCTCCCTGCACGAGGGTGCGGCCGGACAGGCCCTGCTGGAAAGCAGTGGCTGCCTGGATCTGCAGCAGGTTCCCAGTTCGCGTCCCGGGTTGCTGGGCCCTTCGCGTCAGGTCCGGAGGCACCGCGAATTCCTCGAGAGCCGCTGCCAGCGTCTGCTGGAGCTTGCCCGCCAGACGGCCAGTCGTTTTCCCGGACACCCGCTCGCCGATGAAGTGGCATCCTGCTCGGCGCTCTGCGACGCTCAGCTGAAGGGTCTGAAGCAGCTCGCCTGAACCCGTCAACCCTTCGACTCCCCACAACCAGTTTGCCCAGCCCAATTTTTTGAACCCAGCTTTTGCTTGCGCCCTGTTGGTGCATTGCGGATATTCACGCACCAATCCACTTGAACGCGACCCAACCAAGCGAAACGTTCGATTTGTCAGACATCCTGGACATAACGAGTCACCCTGCGGTGCAGGCTCTCCTCGGGCGTCGCTATGGCGAATGCCTTGAGCTTGTTGCTGATGCATTGCCCCGCATTGCCGACCCCCAACTTGCCGTTCACCTGCGCCTGGTGAAGGGCAATGCGTTGTTGGGAACCGGTCGCAACCGCGAAGCTCGCGAGGTGTACTTCCAGGTCTACAGCACCTGCCGGATGGCTCGATTCGACGGGGAGTACAAGGCCCTGGGCCACAAGGCCCTGATGAACGCGGGTCTGGCCACGCGCCGGCTTGGCGAAGCGCGGACGGCCCTCCAGTTCTATCGAGAAGTGCTGACCCGGGCCGGCTTCCATTCCGATGCCGAAGAAGCCCGCATGCGCAATCTGCTGGGCTCCCTGCACCTGAGTCTTGGTGAACACAGCGATGCCCGGGTCTGCTTCCAGAAGGCGCTGCAGTTGCTGGGGCCCACGGGCGAAGCCGGCGACCGCGCGGATGTGCACATCAACCTGGCCATTCTGGCCAATGCGGTCAAGGATCCGGCCGAGGTCACCGAACACCTGGAACAGGCACGCGCGCTCTGCGGCGACGACCCGGAGCGGCGCCTGAAGGTGGAATTCAACATGGGGACCCTGCTGCTCGAGCAGGGCAACCGCACTCAGGCCTGGGTATTCTTCGACAAGGCCCAGGATCTGGCCCGGCGCCACGATCTGCAGGCCCACCTGCCCCAGATTCTCTGCAGCCTGGCACTGATCAGACACCAGGAAGGGGCCGGGAGTGAAGCCGGCCTGCTGGCGAGCCGGGCACTTGAAGCGGCCGAGACCCTTGAACAGGACAACAGCTGGGTTCGGGACACCTGCCAGGAAATCCTGCAGGAGGCCGACCCGGGCAGTGACGACAGTTTCTCGCTGGCCGAGACCCTGATCCGCACCCACGGCATGGTGGCGGTGTCCGAGCCCATGCGACGGATCATCCGCGAAATCGAAGCGTTGGCCTCCTCCGGGTTGCCGGTGATGATCATTGGCGAAACGGGCACCGGCAAGGAACTGGTGGCCCGGGCCCTGCACACGGCGGGGCCGCGGTCGGTGGCGCCCTTCGTGCCCGTGAACTGTCCCGCGATTCCAGAAGGCCTGTTCGAGAGCACGCTCTTCGGCCACGTCAAGGGCGCGTTCACCGGAGCCACCGAGTCCCGCAAGGGCATGGTGGAGCTGGCCATGGACGGATCGATCTTCCTGGATGAAATCGGCGATCTGCCGCTGTCCATCCAGCCCAAGTTGCTGCGCTTCCTGGAAACGGGTGAGTTCCAGCCGATGGGGTCCACCGAAACGCGATACAGCAGTGCACGCATCATCTCGGCCACCAACCGTGATCCAGGGCAGCTGGTGGAGAGTGGCCAGTTCCGCAAGGACCTGCTGATGCGCATCAGCGCGTTCCGGATCGATCTGCCGCCCCTGAGTGAACGCCGCGAGGATGTCTACTT
The DNA here is from genome assembly GCA_020634015.1 of Candidatus Delongbacteria bacterium. NCBI lineage: Bacteria > Candidatus Delongiibacteriota > Candidatus Delongbacteria bacterium. The sequence goes on from JACKCN010000010.1 coordinate 17,135, forward strand.
CATCGCCGCCAGCGAGCTGGACCGGCTGAACAGGCGCAATGGTCGCAAACTGGTGTTCTCGGCCCGGGCCCTGCAGGTGCTGAACGAGTACGATTTCCCGGGCAACGTGCGTGAGCTGAAGAATGCTGTCGCACGGGGGGCCCAGGTGGCCCAGCGCGAAGTCGGTCCCGACGACATGGGTCTGGTTCAGGCGGGACCAAAGAAGGGCGATGTTGCGGGCGGCGAGGACCATTGGCCCGATGTGCTCCCGCTGGCTCCGGGCACCAGCCTGGAAGACACGGTGCGCGAGCTGGAAACACGCATGATCCAGCGCGCGCTGTCGGTACGGGATGGCGACCGCGAACAGGCCGCCCGTGACCTGGGGCTCAGTTTCCGGGCCTTGAAGTACAAGATCTCCAAGTATGGGATCCAGTCCCGCAAGAAGCGCAGGCGCGGAGACAGCGCCGATGACGATGAATCACAGGGGATCGAGGGATGAGCACTCGCCATACGATTACGGCTTCCATCGCGGCACTGCTTGCACTGTCCTGTGTCGCCTCCGGCAGTTCCCGGATGCTGGCCAGCATTCAGGCTCCCGCCCAGTCCGCCCTGGTGGCCGCTTCCTTCCTGGTGCAGGCCGTGGTGCCCAGCCAGGAGGGGGAGAGCTGGCAGCTGCTGGGCCTGGCCGATGGATCACAGACGCCGGATACCCTGGCCCAGGGCGTTGGCACGCTGCCCGGCACGTGCAGCTGGCAGGTGGGGCCCCTCGAGAACGGCCCCTGGACCCTGCGCATCGAAATCGTCGGATCCACGGGGCTGCGTGTCACGACCAGGAATGTCGTGGTGGGACGAGCCCAGATCCCCGGGTTTCCCAAGGGTGCCGCCGTGCAGGAGACCGGTTTCACGGTGCAGCCGCTGGCCGAGCCCGGAGCTCCCGGACTGGCCTGGGTCGAAGGCATCGCGCTGGATGGAATCCGGGGTGTGCCACAACTGTTGCACCTGGACGATGCCAGTGGGCTGCCTCTGCCCGGCTTTCCCCGTGATCTCTCCCGCGATGGGGTCGAGTCCTGCCGCTACAGCAGCCCGGTCTGGCTGAGCACGGGCGCCGAGCCCTCGCTGGCCCTGCTGGGCGTCACCCAGCTGGTACGCTATTCCACCAACGGCACCTTGCTGGCCAGCCACTCCTTCGACGGGGTCGCGGCCTCCGAGCTGATCCACTTCCATACGCTCGCGGGTGAGCCGAGGCTGCTTTTCGCCAGCATCGGCGGCACTCACAGTCAGCTCCATCTGCTGGATGAAGATCTGGTGTCATTGTGGGTGAGCGATTTTCCCGCCCAGATCCCCGGCAGCAACCTGCCGCTTGCGCTGGCCGATCTGGATGGTGATCTGAATCCTGAAGGCTGGCTGGGACTCTACGAACAGTCGTCGGATCTTGGCCAGCTCTGGCGCATCAACCTGGCCGACGGTGGCGCATCTCTCTTCGGCAACGTGCCGGGCCTGATGCCCGCGCAGTTGCTGAGCGGCGAAATGACGGGCGACCTGGCCACCGATCTGGTGATGTGCGGCAGTCAGGACGCGGTCAGTGCCTGGGACGCCAATGGCCTGCTCTGGCTGCGGCATAGCTTGGGGCGTTCGTTCTCGCGTGGCTCACTCGTGGACCTGGACGGCGATGGTCGGCAGGAATTCTGCTTCACCGATCACGCCGATGGCAGCCAGACCCACCTGCGTCTGCTGAATGGCCAGGGCGAACCGTGCGGGCCTCTCGATGGACAGACCCTGGGACTGGACCAACGTCTCGGCTTTGAACCTCTGGCCGCCGACATGGACGGCGATGGCGACCAGGACCTGATTCTGGCCACGTCACTCAAGGATCCAACCGTGTTGCACGGTCAGGTGCGAGTTCTGGATGGTCAGGGTGAGCTGCTGGATCACTGGGTACTTGCAGGCAAGCCCACCTCGGCCCTGCGCCTGCAGGACCTGGACGGCGACGGCACCAGCGAACTGCTGCTGACCGACACCTTCAATCGACTGAATGCCTGGAACACGCCCTCGCGCGATTCTCGCCCCGGTCTGCCCTTCGGCGAAATCGGGCGTGGAGGGCGCACCCTCAAGGTCATCACGGGCTCGCCCCAGGGCAGTGCCTGGCTGGATGGACGCCTGCTGCTGCAGGACTCGCTGGTCGTGGATGAGGGCATGGTTCTCAGCGGACACACACTGACCCTGCTCAGCGGCCAGATGATCGTGCGCGGATGCCTGAGCCTCAGCGAAGGCATTCGAGTCAACGCGGGGGCGCTGCTGCACTTCGACTCCGGTTCCCAGGTCAGTCAGCCGGGCATGCCACTCGAGGTGGCCGGCACCCTGAGCCTGCACGGGGAAGTGGTGAACAACCTTGGAGCGCAGCCCCTGCAGCCCAGTTCACTGGCCTCGATCCTGAACAACAGCCAGCTCGTCACCGAGAGCGGTGCCCGCCTGGAACTGGTGGATTGCACTCTGGCCGGGCTCACGAATCGATTGGTGCTGGGGCCTGGGCAGGAGCTGAGCCTGAACGGGGTCTGGCTGATGGCCGGGAAGGGCATCCATCTCGAGGGCGCCAGCCTGGTCATGGATCACAGCGTGCTTCACGCCGACAGTCTGGCCCTGTCGCTCAAGGCGGGCAGCCAAGCGCAGATTCACAACAGCACCTTCAGTTCCGCCAGCACCCTGGCGCTGCAGGTGGCCGATTCCGACGTGCAGCTGACCAGCAGTTATCTGCTGAACAATCTGCAGGGCATCGAGGTCTCCGGCCAATCCACGCTGCTGGCCGATTCCTGTCACTTCCAGGGCAACGGAATCTCCCTGACCGTGATGGGCGATGCTGACGCGGTCAGCGTGCTGCACAGCGATTTTGTGGAAAGCGGCGCCACGGCCGTGCGCAATCTTGGCAGCGGACAGCTGCTGGCCAGTTGGTGTTACTGGAACGAGCTCCAGCCCACCACCGGAGATGTGCAGGCCCTGCCGCAGAGCGATCAGGCCTGGTTTCCGCCGGAAACCACGGCACCCGTGTTCGAAGTTCGCCCGGGCCCGATGATCAACGGAGACGAACCCCTGCTGTCCTGGGATCCGGTGGAGTACACGCTCAACGGAATTCCCGTGGTGGTCAGTTATCGGGTCTACCGCTCCACCGAACCCTATGACCTGGTGCGCCCCGAGAATCTGGTGGCCACGGTCAGTACGCCATCCTGGCAGAGTCAGAATGCCCCGCCGCGCTGTTTCTATGCCGTGACGGTCTGGCTGGGCAAGACCATGTCCGAGTAGCGGACACCAACCGGGGGGCACAGGATGAGCAAGGCTCTGGTTTCACAGTATGGCGCGGGTCTGCTGATGCTGGACGATGCCCTGCGGAAGGGGCAGGATCTGGGACTCTGGATCTCGCCCGCTCCCGTGGCGCCCTTCTGGCAGATCGGCTATCACGCCCTGTTCTACACGGATCTCTATCTCTGTGCCGATGAGCGTGCGTTTCGCCCCTGGCCGGGCCACGAACCATCCTGGCCTCGGCTGGGTGATCCGGCTGTCACGGCGCGCGCCCCGGAACTGGCCAGTCTGCTGGAGTACACCGCGGCCCTCAGATCCAGTCTGACGACCCGGCTTTCCGCGTTGGACCCGGACTCCCCGGCCGGCTTCGAGTGGATCCCGTTCAATCGGGGCGAACTGTTCATCTATACCCTGCGCCACCTTCAGCATCATACCGGACAATTGGCCGAGCGGGTTCGTCACGCTGGCGGACCACCTGTGAGCTGGGTCGGACTGGACGGAGAGTCAGAGGTCTGACGCGCACTGGCGGATTGCTCGTCAGTCCGACATCCAGAAAACAGACGCGCCGGGGATTTCCCGGCGCCTGCATGTGTGTGATACGCGGTTCGCGATCCTTCCTCAGGCTCCCGCCTACTTCAGCACGACGAACTTGCCGGTCTGGATCTCGCCCGAGCCTTCGGGAGTGCGATTCTCGACACTGAAATAGTACACGCCGCTGGCCACCTGCTGGTAGTTGCGGTTGTTCAGGTCCCAGCTCTCACTGAAGGGGCTGGTCCAGTTGCGGTCGTTGTCGCCCTCGATGTTGTGCGGGATGAGCTGCACCAGGTCGCCGCTCAGCGTGTAGACGCGGATCAGGGCCTGGCGGGGCAGGTTGACGAACTCCAGCCGGCGGTCATCGGAAGGCCGGAAGTCCGCGGTGCCGTCGTCCTGGTTCTCCCAGGAGAGCCCGTTGTTGCCGCTGGCGTCGGGCATGTAGACGGTGGTGTAGTCCTGATCGTAGCGATAGGGATTGGGTACGGCGCGAGGTGCCCTGCTGGCGAGGCCCGAGGGCGCGATCGCGATCGCATTGGCCGTGCGCGCGCTTTCCAGGGGCTCGGTGCCCGTGCGGAAATCGCCGTAGTCGTAGGCGGTCACGGCGTACCAGCGCGGAAACAGGCTGCGCACGTTGTCAATCACGTATTCGTACACGGTGTAATCCTCGGCCACATCGAAGCGGCCATTGGCGTTCAGGTCCGTGTATGTCTCACCCGCATCCCACACGCCATTGGCGTTCAGGTCGGCCCAGGGGTCGCCCTCGGAGTACTGGCCATTTCCGTCCCGATCCGTATAGGGCTCAGGCGCGTTGCGCACCCGGTCGCCGTTGGTGTCCTGGAACGGTTCGGTCCAGCCATGAGGATTGATGATGGCATCCAGTCCGTTGTTGTGCCCCACTGGCTGACGCAACCAACCGTTCACGGTGGAGTCCAGGGGCGCTTCGGTCAGGTCGCGCCCATCGGGAGGAGTACGCAGCCGGCCATCCCGATCGTAGTAGGCGAAATCCACCCGGTCGTGATCGGCCAGCAGACTGAATCCTTCTTCCAGATTGCGGTTGCCCACCCAGATGCGATAGCCTTCGAAGTCGCGCACCTGGCTGAAGGGGTCGATGTAGCTCTCGGCGTTGTCGCGCCAGCGCAGGATCACCTGGTCTTCCGTCGTCTCGTAGCTCAGGGCGGGTGGCGGCGGAGGAGGTGGACCCTGGAAATCGGGAATGCCATCGCCGCGGTCCAGCACACCATTGAGGTTGAGGTGACCGATGAACCAGTCATTCAATCCTCCACTGCCGAAGGACTGCAGAACGCGGCCCCCTCCGAACTGGGGAATCCAGCTGTTGCCACCCCGACTGAACTTCGGGCCCGCGTAGACGAAACCACTGTCGGCAATGAAATTGCTCAGGGTCCAGAGCAGGTCATCTTCACCGGGGTCCAGCTGGCCGTTGTTCTCGCTGCCGTCCGCATCGGGGCCACTGTACCAGCCCATGTTGTGTCCGAAGTACCAGACTTCGACACTGTCCTGACCGGGCGGGATTTCGGCGTACAGACCATCGGTGCCGGCGTCTTCGCCGTACCAGCCATCGCCCGTGTCCAGTCGGCCATCGCCTTCGGTGCCGTCCGCGTCGAAGGTTTCGGGAATGCCGTCACTGCCGAAGTCGAAGATCGGTGTGTCGTACAGTTCGTTGTCGTAGATCCTGGCCGCCCAGAGGGCGTTGTTCTCCAGCGAGGTGAAGTTGTACAGCTCGGGATTCAACGTGCCGCTGGCGTCCTGGGGATGGTTGCGGTCGTGGAAGTCACGGCCCACCACGAGCGCCACGGTGAAGCTGAATTTCTCACCGGGATTCAGACGGTAGATCCAGCGCCCCGTGCGGTCCACATGGTCAAAGATGCCCATGGGTCCCCAGCTGATCAGGTAGCGGGTATCGTTGCCGTTGGCCACACCGGCCGTATCACCCGATGGAACCTGCCAGGCCCGGGATTCCACCAGCACGCTGTCCTGGTTGTAGAACTCCTGGGGATGGCTTTCCACGTAGTTCGCATTGTCCACGAACCACTGGTTGTAGTCGAACTCTCCATTGGACAGCACGAAGTACTTCTCGCGGTCGTTGATCGGTGTGCCGCGGTACTGGGTCCAGCTGCCGTCGGGATGCGCGGCCCAGTCCTGCCAGCTGGGGCCGAAATCCTCATTGATGTTGCTTGAGGAAGTCCACCAGTTGAAACTGGTTTCCAGCTTGGGGTTGGGGCTGCGCAAGACGCGGAATCCGGTGGCATGCGGGCAGGTGAAGCTGTTGCCCTGATCGATGTCCGCATCACGGCCGTCGTTGTCGGCGATCCAGGCCGTATTGATCAGGGTGTGCTCGTCGCGCGTGCTGTCGTAGGCCGTGCGCAGAAAGCCCGTGATGTCGTCCAGATTCTTCTGGGCGTACCCACGGCGGCCCACGTCGCCATCGACATAGAGCCCGACGAAGAGATTGCGCAGGAACTTGCTGGCCACGTTTTCGATCTCGTAGTCGATGATCACCAGATCGCGTGCGTAGTTGTAGCTCCAGCTGTAGGATTTCTGTGTCACACGCAGGCCAAGGGGCTCGTGCGGCACGCCATCGACGGGCGGGGTGAACTGGTTGTCGACCAGGGTATCCGTGTATGCGGTGATGAAATCCTGCTCGCTGATCGCCAGATCATTGCTCACATACTCGCCCAGCCGGTTCACCGCATTCTCGCGCGTGCTGCGTTCGGCGATCACATTGCTGTTGCCCTCGCCCGGGTAGAACTCATGGGCTTCGCCGGCCACATAGCCATCGGCGCCCGTGCTGACCCGGGGTGTGGCATTGCCGTTCTCGTCCACGATCAGACCACCGATCCAGAGACCTGCGGCAAAGAGATACTGCACGCCGCTGCCGCCGGGTACTTCGCACTGGGGTGCCCAGTCGTCGGTTTCGGCGTCGCGGTAGGCGTCCGTGTCGTAGTCGTTGAAGTTGCCCAGCCAGCCCCAGTTGTTCACCGTGAGCCAGACATTGCCCATGCGATGTGTGCGGTTGTCCAGCCAGGGGATGTCGGTCTGCCGCGGCACGTTCTTGTATACCGGATGATGGATGTAGTCGGCATGGGAGGCGCTCAGTGGCAGCAGGGTGGCGCTCAGAATACCCAGGGCGAAGGCATGACGAAGACGGTGCATTGGCAATCCCGCTTGGGCCGCCGGGAAGCGGCAGTACTGGCGGGGTCCGGCTGGGCCGGTCCCGGAATGGCTGGCAGTTTGGGATACGGGTACGGGAACGAAATCGGGTTCGAACCTAGCAATCCCAAGGCTGTCCCGTGGCCGCAAATCCGCTGCTGAGCAAGGCGCCATTCCGGAACCCGCAAGAGGGCGCACCCTGTCGCATCGTTCCGCGTGCCTGGCTTGAAAAGTTTACTCCCCCTCGACTTCACAGACGCGATCGCAGGATTTTCTGCTTGCGACGCCCGTGACAAGAAGCCCCGGTGTCGAGCCAAACCCGCCATGGCAGTGGATTCCGTCGAATCGGTCATGGGGCGTTCAGCGAGTGTTCGCACTGGTGCGGAAATTGCAAGTGGCCCGCTCCTGAATCCGGATCCCGGGGAAGCGCCCCCGCAACAGGTCGGCTTTCGCCCCTGCCTTCCATATTCTAAACTGTGCGCCCGTTGAGGCTCCCGGTCAGGCTCCTGCCCTGTGGCAGGTCCATATCCGGCCCGGATTCAAGCATGAACCAGCGTGAAGAGGACCCATGACGGTGCGAAAGTTGTCTGGAATTGTTCTGGGAATCTGTCTACTGATGGCCGGTTGCGCCGAGCGGCAGGACCAGGTGGACGCGGATCTGACCCTGATCGGTAGCTGGAACCAGGTCAACGATGACATTGCCGACATCTCCGTCGGTCGTGACCAGCTCTTCGTGGCCAGCAACGAGAACCGGGGCTTTCTGGTCTTCAACCGCTCCGAAGAAGGAGCGCCCCGTCCCGTGGCCACCTATCGCTCGGCGGACAGCCTTTATGCCCCCGGGGATGTCAGTTTCATCTCCAGTTTCCTGCTGGCCGACAGCCTGCTCTTCCTGAAGCTGCAGACCAACCTGCTGGCCTTCAACGTCTCCAATCCCTACGCCGGCAGTTACATCCGTCCCTTCTTCGCCTCCGGCGTGAACAACGAGGATGGCTTTCACGATGCGGCCGGCTATCAGTATCTGGTGTACTGCGACCGCAGCGACGGCATCCTGGTGCAGAAGTTCAGCGATCGGGACGACAGCAGCCATCCGGACCCGGCCGGCCGCTGGTTCTATTCAGGTGACAGCCCTCCGCCCGGTTATCGCTACTCCTGGAACGGCTTCAACAACGACGGCAACGACCTGGCCACCGACGGCAATCTGCTGTACCTGGCCAACGGACGGTATGGCCTGAGCATCATGCGCTTCAATGGCGATCCGGTGCTGGTGGATCTGGATATCCTGTCCACTCTGGCTCTGCCCGGAGATGCCCTGCGCCTCTCGGTGCAGGACGGGCTGGTGGTGGTGGCCCTGGGAGGCAACGGGTTTGCGGTGGTCGATGCCAGCGATCCCAGCCGTCCCTACCTGAAATCCGTGACCATTCCCGGAGGAACCACCCTGGATGTGAGTCTGGATGCCAATCATGCCGTCCTTGCCAATTCCAGCAAGGGTGTGCTGATCTACGATCTGCGGGATCCGGCAAGGCCCCGCCAGCGTTATCGATTCACGAGCAACTATGCCCGTCGCCTGCGGGTGACGCCCGAGCGGATCTATGTGGCCGATCGGGACGACGGCCTGCTGATCCTGGCCAATCCGCTGCACTGACCCGACCGCAAGACGCACCACGAAGAGGAGAAACGGATTTCCATGCGAACCACACTTCAACTGATCCTGCTGGCCGGAACAGTCACCTCCGCGCTGGCCACCGATCCCTACCTGCCCTGGGGGGACGATCTGAACGGCACCGCCGTGCGCCAGGGCTATCACATCGAATGGCAGCGCAGCGCCGAGATCGGCGCCAATGGCGAGATGATCATTTCCTGGTCGGACACGCGTTTCGGCATGCGTGATCTCTTCGCCCAGAAGGTGGACGCCTCCCAGCCCGGCGCACCCGCCGTCTGGAGCACCGATGATCCCGATCACGGCATCGTGGACGCCCTGATCGTGAACGATGACGTGATCCGTCAGGAAGACCCCGTACTCATCACCAATGGTGCGGGCGGCGCGTGGGTTTCCTGGATCGACTTCCGCAATGACGCCAGCGGCGACATCTACGTGAATCTGCTGGACGACGGCGGTTCCGGAACCGGCAGCCTGGTCTATGGCGATGGCGGCATCCTGCTGTGCGACGATTGCGCCAACGGAACCGAGAACATGAGCAAGTCGATGTGCATCGACGGTGCCGGCGGAGCGTATACGGTATGGGCCGACAACCGTGGCACCAACTGGGATCTTTATGTGAGCCGCGTGCTGGCCAACGGCACCGTGGACCCGAATTTCGGTACCGACGGAATGGTGATCGTGGACGCCGTGGGCGACCAGCAGGCCATGTCCATGGAACACGACGGCGCCGGCGGCGCCTTCATCGTCTGGCTGGACCAGCGTGAAGCCAGCGACGACAACATCTACATCGAGCACGTGCTGGCCAACGGCACTCTGGTCAACGGCGACGGCGGCCAGGCCGTGGTGGCCGTGCCCGGACGCCAGTATTCCCCCAAGGTCACCTGGGATGGTGGCACGGGCTGCTGGGTCGCCTGGGTGGACAAGCGCACCGACAACGCCGGCGACATCTACGTGCAGCACTACGACAGCCAGCTGACACCGACATTCGCGGCCAATGGCATCGCCATCGCGGCCGAACCGGGCAAGGACGAAGCCAATCCCCGCCTGGCCTTCGATGGTGTCGGCGCCACCCTGCTGATGTTCGAGTCCAACATCAACGACCCGGGCAATACCCAGGCCGACATCTACGTGCAGAAGATGAACACCACCGATCAGCACCTCTGGGGAGCCTATGGCGCCCCCGCCTGTCTGGCCTCGGGACAGCAGGAGCAGGCCCGACTGAGCAGCGACGAAGCCGGTGGCGCCTTCATTGTCTGGCAGGACCAGCGCACCGAAAGCTATTCCACCATCTATGCGCAGAAGATGAATGCCTCCGGCACCCGTCTCTGGGGCGACAACGGAACCGTGGTCGTGGATCACGCCGAACTTCAGCGCGATGCTCTGCAGCCCGCGCTGCGCAATGATCAGGATGGCGGACTGTTCGTGGCCTGGGGCGACATGAGCCGCGGCAGCCTGGGCGTGTTCACCCAGCACCTCAATGCCCAGGGACAGCCCACCTTCGCGCCCGAGGGTGACGACTCGGCATGGGGCATCAGCGGCAGCGTGGCCCAGGTCAAGAACGTGGCCACCCCAGAAGGCACGATGGTCTTCTGGGTCGATCCGCGCAACGCCGGTGGCCCCCACGTGTACATGCAGTTCCTCGACGAAGTCACCGGCAACCCGGTCCTGCCCGAGAACGGCGTGGCCGTGGACATGTCCCTTGAAGGCGGCCAGAACCGCTACGACGTGGTGTCCGACGGCTCCGGCGGTGCCTTCGTGGTCATCGAGGCCGGCAGCGACGGCGCCCAGCAGGGCTTTCTGACCCGCATCGACAGCGATGGGCAGATGCTCTGGAACTCGTCACAGCCGGTGACTCCCGCCTTCGACCCGGACCAGAGCGGCCTGTATTACCAGCAGTACATGAAGGTCCGTCGTTCGGGCGATCACGTGGTGGTGGCCTGGTCCGGCGTGGATACGACCTACAGCATGTTCTACGCTGAAGTATCCGCCCAGGCCTTCGATTTCAACGGCACCAGCCTCTGGGGTGCCCAGGGTGCCCGTGTGACCAGCACGCCTTTCATTCACGAAACGTTCAACGACATCGCGCCCGATGGCAACGGTGGTCTTTACCTGGTCTGGGAGAGTGGCGACTGGCAGGACACGGACGTGCTGATCCAGCATCTTGATGCCACGGGCAATGCCACCTGGGCCGATGGTGGCCTGGTCTTCGGTGGGGGTGTCGCGGGCAACCAGCGCAAGGCATCGATCGCGGCGCGCAACGGTGGCGGAGTGCTGGGCATCTGGGAAGATCTGACGGCCGACCCGTCCAACTCCGACCTGGTGGCCCGCGCCATGGATGCCAACGGCACCAGTCTCTGGGAGACTCCCGTGGACACACGTGCCGGCTCGCAGAAGACTGCCCGCATCGTGAATGACGGATACGACGGGGCCTACATCGCCTATTCGGATTTCAGCAACAACGACAACGACGACATCTACCAGCGCCATGTGCTGGCCGATGGATCCCTGCTCTGGGATGATGGCTCCGGAAGCCTGTACGTGGCCGACGGGTCCCAGGAAGATGTCACCGGCATCACGATTCCCGTCAACGGCTGGTCGGCTTTCCTGGTGGCCGTCGCTGCCGAGGAGACCGGCGATACCACGGGTTACAAGGACCTCTGGGTCCATCAGAGCAATGTGGACCGGGTGAGCGGCGTGATCCAGGGCACCGAGTATGAAGGCGAGATCCTCAACTTCTTCCACAACCAGCGCGAGCCCTTCCTGAGCCATGACCTCCAGGGCGGTGCCTACCTGTCGTGGGTTGACATGCGCGCCTCGGGCAAGGAGGACATCAAGGACGTCTATACCACCCGGGTCACCATCGATCCGCTGAGCGGCGTGGACAATCCCGAGCAGCCCGTGGCCTTCACCCTGCGCCCCAACTATCCCAATCCCTTCAATCCCAGCACGACCCTGGAGTACCAGCTCGTGCGGCCGGGGCAGGTGCGCATGGATGTCTTCAACCTGGCCGGTCAGCGCGTGCGCAGCCTCGTGAACGAAGAACAGGCCAGCGGCAGCTACCGGATTCATTTCGACGGACGCAACGATGCCGGCCTTGGTCTGGCCAGCGGCATCTACTTTGCCCGCCTGCAGGCCCACGGTCAGCAGCGGGAGCAGAAGATGGTCCTGCTGAAGTAACTCAGCATCTCAGTTCTGTCGACCCCCCCGGGCCTGCGCTCGGGGGGGTCTTTTCATTGCGATCGCACCCATTTTGTTCTGTTGCGGAAACAGAGTTATTTGGCGTACAGCAATTCGACAAAATGAATGCGCATAGTGGATTTATGTATTGCATGCCGAGTTCAATTGCTACAATCGACACCGGAACAGGAAATCAGCGCACGATGGTGACACTTTGATACTGCAACACGCGCACGCCAAGCTGAATCTGGGATTGAGGCTGATCGGACCGCGCGATGACGGATTCACCGACATCGAGTCCATTTTCCTCCCGGTTCAGCTTCATGACAGCCTCAGCATTGACCTTGCCGCCAGCGACCATTTCAGTTGCAGCGAACCGTCATTGGTCACCGCTGACAATCTTGTTCTGCGGGCCCTCGAGGGGTGGCGCGCCCGGACCGGCAAGCGGGACCCCCTTTCGGTGCACCTGGAGAAACGCATCCCGGCGGGTGCCGGCCTCGGTGGTGGCAGCAGTGATGCGGCCGCTTGCCTGCTGGCACTGGATCGCCTCTGGCCCGGGTTGCTTGATCCCGACGAACGATTTTCGCTGGCCCTCGAACTGGGCAGCGATGTGCCTTTTTTCTTGACCCCCCAGTGGGCGCATGTATCCGGCAGGGGAGAAATCCTGCGGCCGACCACACCTGTTTTCAGCGGACCAGTTGTCCTGGTCTGGCCGGAACGATTCATCTCGACGGGGCAGGCCTATGCCCAGTTGACCCGAGCCTTGACTAAGAGTGGTGGCTACGCTACTTTCAGCGGCTTGGGCCGATTCGTTCCCGACCGGGATGATCGATCCAGCTGGCCCGAAAACCAGTTCGAACAGGTGGTTTTCCAGCAGTTTCCGGAACTGGCCGAGCTGAAAAGCGGGCTGATTCGATCCGGAGCCTGTTACGCATCCCTTTCGGGAAGCGGGTCTGCCGTCTACGGATTCTTTGACACGGATGCTGTGGCCGCTGCCTGTGCAGCGGATCTGAGTGCTCGCTGGCCATATACGTTTCTGACCCGGATTCTCGGGTAGCGGAAACCGCATTCGCCAGGAGTGAGCAAATGGACATCACGGAAGTCAACATCACCCTTCGCGATGATGACAAGTTGCGGGCTTTCGTCAACATCACCTTTGACGATGTGTTCGTGATCCGGGGGCTGAAGATCATTCAGGGCACCCGGGGACTGTTCGTGTGCATGCCCAGCCGGCGAATGGATGACGGCAGTCACAAGGACATTGCCCACCCCATTTCCAACGAGTTCCGGCAGCTCATCGAAGACAGGGTTCTGCGGGAGTATCACCTGCACGAGAACGGAAACTCGCGGACGGCCGACATCATGGCCGATTCCGGATCCTGACCCACCACCGCATCCTTCCGAACCGAACCGAACGTTGCCGCAGGCCAGGCCGTCGCACATGCCTGCGGGACAACCCCATACATCCTCAGCCTGAACGGAACCATGGACGACTATCGCATCTTCGCCGGCGAATCGTCGCGTGAACTGGCTGCGCGCATCGCGCAGGAGCTGGACATGGAGGTGGGTGCCCTCGACCTGGGGCGCTACTCCGATGGGGAGCTGTACGCCAAGTTCGAAGAGAACATCCGCGGCAAGGACATCTTCGTGGTACTGTCCACGATTCCTCCCGCGGACAATCTCATGCAGCTGCTGCTGATCCTCGATGCCGCCAAGCGCGCGTCCGCCCGTCGGACCACCTGTGTGATCCCGTACTTCGGCTACGCGCGCCAGGACCGCAAGGACCAGCCCCGGGTCGCGATCGGGGCCAAGCTGGTGGCCGATCTGCTGACCGCGGCGGGTGCAAGCCGGATCCTGACCATGGATCTGCATGCGGCCCAGATCCAGGGGTTCTTCAACATCCCCTTCGATCACCTGTATGGCAGCGCGGTACTGCTGCAGTACCTCAAGGACCTGCAGATCGAGAACTGCACCGTGCTGGCACCGGATATCGGGTCGGTCAAGATGGCCCGGTCCTATGCCAAGCGTCTGGGTGCCGATCTGGCGATCATCGACAAGCGTCGCCCACGGCCCAACGCGGCCGAGGTGATGAACCTGATCGGTGAGGTGGCCAATCGCAACGTGGTCATCGTGGACGACATGATCGATACGGCGGGCACCGTCTCACAGAGCGCCACCGCCGCCAAGGAGCTGGGCGCGCGCAACGTGATCTGCGCCTGTACCCATGCGCTGTTCAGCGGCAGTTCCATCGAACGGCTGAGCGCGTCACCGATTCGGGAACTGGTGGTCACCGACACCATCCCCAATCGGGAAAGATACCTGCCGGATCGGCTGACCGTGCTGAGCGTGGCGCCGATCTTCGCGGAAGCAATCCGGATGATTCACGACGAGAGATCGATCTCGTCCTTGTTCAGTCAGTGACACACATTCTTCAAGCAGGAGAGCCTCCCATGGAGCGCATCATTCTCAAGGCCATTCGGCGTGACGGTCTGGGCAAGGGCCCGTCCCGGCGCGTACGCATGGACGAGAGCTTCCCGGCCGTGTACTACAGGGGTCAGGATGTTCCTCAGCACATCACCATCAACACCCGCGAGTTCAACAACTCCCAGAAGGCTCGCGCCCGGGTGGTCACCCTCGACATCGAGGGCGAGATCATCGAGAACTGCCTGATCCGCGACATCCAGCGTCATCCGGTGAGTTCCGCGGTGCTGCACGTCGATTTCCAGGGGCTGGTCCCCGGACGCAAGGTGCGCCTGCGCCTGCCGATCAGTTTCGTGGGCAATCCCGCGGGCTTGCGCCAGGGTGGCCAGATCCGCAAGCTGCTTCACTTCGCGCGCATCAGCTGCATGCCTGAAGCGGTTCCCAGTGCGGTCGAGGTCGACATCAGCAAGATGGAAGCCGGACAGACCATGCTTGTGCGAGATCTGCCGGTCAATCCCGGATACACCCTGATGATTCCCGAGCACCTTGCCGTGATCCAGATCACCAAACCGCGCGCCAAGGCCTGAGCGACAGCGAGGCCTTTGACCCATGCGGATCCTCTGTGGACTGGGGAATCCCGGGGAGCGCTACCGTAACACGTGGCACAACCTGGGATTCCTGCTGTTGGACCGTCTTGCTGGACGGTCCGGCAGCAGTTTCCGCAGCGGTCGCGGGGCCTGGCTTGAATGCCGCCTGAGTCTGCTGGGACAGGATGTGTTGCTGGTGAAACCCACCACCTTCATGAATCTGTCGGGACAGGCCGTGCGGGAAGTGACCCAGTACTACCGGTGCGACCTGGATTCCGTGCTGGTGATCTTCGATGACATGGATCTGGCGCTGGGGCAGATCCGCTTCCGCAGCGATGGCAGCGGAGGGCATCACAACGGGATGAATCACATCCTGCAGGTGATGGGAACCAAGGACATCGCCCGACTCCGGCTGGGGTTTCGCCCCCCGGTGGAGGTGTCAGCTTCCCAGTGGAAGAGCCTGGTGCTTTCGCCCATCCCGGCGGCTGCCGGGTCGACGGTAGATGAAATGCTGGATCGGGCCGCCGATGCGGTGAGCCTGTATCTGGGTGAAGGGTTGACGGCGGCGATGAACCGCTACAACCGGCCACCAGCGGACTCCTGAGACACACAACGGACACCACCCGAAAACCGAGGACAGCATGACGACTGTTTTTCTGGCGATGGGGGCGGGCCTGCTGGCACTGCTCTTTGCCTTCACCAAGACCGCATGGGTCAACCGTCAGGACGCGGGCAACGACCGCATGAAAGAAATCGCCCTGGCCATCCGCGAAGGTGCCATGGCGTTCCTGGGTCGCGAATACCGTGTGCTCGCGGTCTTCGTGATCGCCGTGGGCATTGGACTGTATCTGCTGAACATGGGCCAGGGGGCCCAGCTGACGGCCGTCAGTTTCATCGTGGGCGCTTTCTGCAGTGCTCTCTCAGGCTACTTCGGCATGCGTGTGGCCACCGCGGCCAACGTGCGTACCACCAATGCGGCTCGCACCGGGTTGGCCCAGGCGCTGCAGGTGGCGTTCTCCGGCGGAGCCGTGATGGGCATGAACGTGGTGGGACTGGGCATCCTTGGCCTGTCCTTCCTGTTCTACATCTATGGGGGACCCCAGGCCGAAGGTGAGGTGCTGGTCCACGTGCTGCGCATCCTCTCCGGCTTCGCGATGGGTGCCAGCTCGATCGCGCTGTTCGCGCGCGTGGGTGGCGGCATCTACACCAAGGCCGCCGACGTGGGTGCGGATCTGGTGGGCAAGGTGGAAGCGGGCATTCCCGAAGACGATCCCCGCAACCCGGCCGTGATCGCCGACAACGTGGGCGACAATGTGGGTGACGTGGCCGGTATGGGCGCTGACCTCTTCGAGTCCTACGTGGGTGCCATCGTCGGTACCATGGTTCTGGGTTCCGAAGCCATCACCATGGGAGCCGCTGGATCGCAGGACGTGATGACCCTGGTCCAGCTGCCTCTGCTGCTGGCCGCCGTGGGCATCGTGCTCTCGATCGCCGGTACCTTCTTCGTGCGCACCAAGGAAGGCGGCAATCCCCAGACCGCGCTCAACTTCGGCACCTTCGGCGCTGCGGGTCTGATGCTGGTGGCCACCTGGTTCATCGTGCAGAACAGCGTGACCTTCACCTTCAGCTCCGGCGGCATCGAGAACATCGGGGCCATGGGCATCTTCCTGGCCACCATCGCCGGCCTGGCCGCGGGCATCGCCATCGGCATGCTCACCGAGCTGTACACGGCCGAGAACAAGAGTTTCGCCCAGGGCATCGCCAAGGCCAGCCAGACCGGTTCTGCCACCAACATCATCGCGGGTCTGGGGCTGGGCATGATGTCCACGGCTCTGCCGATCATCGTGCTGGCCGGTGCCATCGTCCTGTCCTATCAGTTCGCCGGGCTCTACGGCATCGCCATCGCGGCGCTGGGCATGCTGGCCACCACGGGCATCCAGCTGGCCGTGGACGCCTACGGTCCCATCGCCGACAACGCCGGCGGCATCGCCGAAATGGCTCACCTGCCTGCAGACGTGCGCGAGCGTACCGACAAGCTGGATGCGGTGGGCAACACCACCGCCGCCATCGGCAAAGGTTTCGCCATCGGTTCGGCCGCGCTGACCGCTCTGGCCCTGTTCGCAGCCTTCAAGCAGACGGCGCACATCGACAGCATCGACATCCTGCAGCCCAAGGTCATGGCCGGACTGCTGATCGGCGGCATGCTGCCCTTCCTCTTCAGTTCCATGGCCATGAACGCCGTGGGCCGGGCGG
Source organism: Candidatus Delongbacteria bacterium (assembly GCA_020634015.1). Classification (NCBI taxonomy): domain Bacteria; phylum Candidatus Delongiibacteriota; species Candidatus Delongbacteria bacterium. The sequence continues at coordinate 34,205 of JACKCN010000010.1, forward strand.
CCAACGCGATGATCGAGGAAGTGCGTCGCCAGTTCCGCGAGATTCCCGGGCTGCTGGAAGGCACGGGCAAGGCCGACTACGCCACCTGCGTGGACATTTCCACCAAGGCCGCGATCAAGGAAATGGTGATGCCGGGCCTGCTGGCCGTGCTGACTCCGCTCTTCTTCGGTCTGGTGCTGCACGAGAAGGAAATGCTGGGCGGCGTGCTGGCGGGGGTCACCGTGACCGGCGTGCTGCTGGCCATGTTCATGTCCAACGCGGGCGGCGCCTGGGACAACGCCAAGAAGCACATCGAGGGCGGGCATTTCGGAGGCAAGGGCAGCGAGGCCCACAAGGCCGCCGTCACGGGTGACACGGTGGGCGATCCCTTCAAGGATACCGCCGGTCCCAGCCTCAACATCCTGATCAAGCTGATGTCGATCGTCAGCCTGGTGATCGCCCCCCTCCTGTAGTCTCCCGGGAGATTCGGGTGGGGCGTTGCGCGATCGGAACTGATTTTCTACACTGACAGGCTTCCGCCGGAGGGTCCGGACGGAACCAGCTCTTTCCCGCATTCTCCGAATCGGCCCCTGGCGGATTCATGACGGCGGGCACAGTCCACGAGGAGCACGCATGTTGAGCAATTACGAGATCACGTTCATCGTCGAACCCAACTACGACGAAGAACGGATCAACGGGGTGGTCGGCAAGTTCACCGAGTTCATCAAGAACAACGGTGGCGATGTCGGCCGCATCGACCGGATGGGGAAGAAGCGCCTGGCCTATTCCATTGGCAAGCGCCAGTACGGCTACTACGTCTACACGGAAGTGAAGATGCCCGGTGCCGCCGTCAGCCCTCTGAATCGCTGGTTCGCACTCTCCGAGGACATCTTCCGCCACCTGGTGGTGGTGATGACCGAACGGGACATCAAGTTCAAGCAGATCACTCAGGAGATCTACAAGAAGGAGATGGAGCAGCGCAACGCCAGCACGCGTCCCACGCGACCCGCGCGCCCCGGTGGCCCCGGCGGACGTCGTTCGGACGAAAACGCAAGCTCGGAGGAATAGGACATGGCAAGCTATTCGTACAAGAAGCGGATCTGCCGGTTCAAGGAATCCGGCGTCAAGTACATCGATTACATGGATGAGAAGCGTCTGATCCGCTTCCTGACCGAGGGCGGCAAGATCATTCCGCGCCGTGTCTCCGGAACCAGTTCCAAGTACCAGCGCATGCTGGCCCGGGCAATCAAGCGGGCCCGCCACCTGGCGCTGCTGCCCTACGTGGCGGACAACCCCAGCTAAGGAAGAGCGGTCCGATGAAAATCATCCTTCGCAGTGAAATCGAACACCTGGGCAAGGTGGGAGACATTGTCTCCGTGAAGCCCGGATACGCACGCAATTACCTCATGCCCCAGGGTCTGGCCTATCTGGCCGATCGTGGCAGCCTGAAGCGTTTCGAGGACGAGAAGCGCCAGCTGTTGAGTGCGGCCGAACGTGAAATGGCCAAGGCCGAAGCCCTCAAGGCGCGCCTCGAAGCCGGAAGCTATGTCGCCAAGGTCAAGGTGGGCAACGAAGGCCGTCTCTACGGCAGCGTGACCAACCACCAGATCGCCGACCTGGTTCACGAGGCGGGCTTCGATATCGAACGCCGGAACATCGTTCTGGAACGTCCGGTGAAGACTCTGGGTACGCACGATGTCCACGTGAAGCTCTACGGCAGCATGCATGCCGTGATCAAGCTGATCGTGATGGACATGGAAGCCGAAGTCAAGGCGGCCATCGAAGCGGAAATCGCCGCCATCGAAGCCGCCGAAGAAGCCGAGCGCGTTGCCCGTCAGGCTGCCCGCCAGGCTGCAGCGAATGGCGAAGACGAGGACGGCCAGGACGAGGACAACTAGTCCCGTTCCGGTTCTCCACCCGTCTTCTGGAAGAGTGGAGGGGACCATGATCGAGATCAGCACATCCGCAGTGGCCCAGGTGAAACGCCTGATGGCCGAAGAAGCTGGCGCGACCGGCTTGCGGGTGGGAGTCAAAGGCGGTGGTTGCAGCGGCATGTCCTACGTACTGGACTTTGTGGCGGCACCCTCCGACAACGACAAGATCTTCGAGAACGATGGCGTCAGGCTGTTCGTCGACCCCAAGTCCTACCTCTATCTGAACGGTACCACCCTGGACTGGTCCGGGGGACTGAATGGCAAGGGGTTCGTCTTCAACAATCCCAACGCCACGCGTACCTGCGGCTGCGGCGAGAGCTTCAGCGTCTGAGAGACCCGATCGAATCCTGACACATGCCGCCTTCGGGCGGCATGTGTTTTTGTACCCCTCCCACCATCGCCTGACTCTGACCAAGGGCGGCAGATTCTTCCAGCCGTGCCACCCCCCGGCCTTTCACCCTCCTGAATCGCTCCAGTTTCCCACGGACCTGCCGATGGATTGGCGGACCCGTGTCTCAACGGGGTCCACCAAGGAGGTCCCGATGCAGATCACACCCCCGACACCGGCTCCACCGGAACGCTGGAAACGCTTCAAGGAGCGCCAGAAGCGGCGGAATCAGGAACAGCATTCCTTCAGGCAGCAGGACCAGGGCGACAAACCGCACAAGGCACCGCAGGGCACCCGGGAGCGGGGTGGGGAACTGGATACCGTCGCCTGAAGGGGAATTCTTTGCATCGTCCGATGGGGCAGGTAGGTCCGAATTGCCTGCCCTTCACACAGGAAGGGGCGCTGCGCACAGCTTTCTGTCTGGTCAACGCCAGAATAAACAGCATGTTCCAAGTATGCCTGGACTGACAGGATCCTGAATCCGCAGTTGTCACGGTACTTGCATTCCAGTGACGTCGGCCCGCGTTGACAGCGGTCCGGAAAGACCGAGGAGAATCCATGTCCACCTCATCCACATCAGCCATCAGCGGCGTCGCAACCGGCATCGACTGGCGCGCCACCGTGGACTCCCTGATGCAGATCGAGGGCCAGCGCGTCACGATGCTGCAGAACAGCCAGGAGCAGAGTCGCCAGCAGATGGCGGCCTGGCGCGGGCTGAATGACAAGTTCACCAGCTTCCAGTCCCTGCTGGACGGCTACAAGGACACGGAAGACTTCCTCAGCAAGGCGGTCAGCTCGTCCAATTCGGATATCCTCACCGCCACCGCGACCACGGGAGCGGTCACGGGCAACTATTCCATTGAAGTGGACCAGCTGGCCACCAGCTCGCGCATGATCCATGGCGGCTTCGCCGACATCAACAGCACGGCCGTGAACACCTCCGGAGGCGCGCAGAACTTCGTGTACACCTACGGAACCGGTGGGGACATGCAGACCATCACCCTGAGTGTGCCCGATGGAACCACTCTTGCCTCGCTGAAGGACCTGATCAACCGGGACAGCAACAACCCTGGAGTCAAGGCGACTCTGATCAACGATGGCTCGGGCAGTGCCACGGCTTATCACCTGGTCATGAGCAGCACCAACACGGGCACGGGGTCCGTGCTCGCCATGGACGATGCCGCGACGACACTCGGTGATGGCTCACAATGGGACACCGCGGCCTACAGTGATGTGACCAGTGGAGTGAATGCCCGGATCCGGGTCAACGGCTTCCCGTCCGGCAGCTGGATCGAAAGCCAGAGCAATACCGTGAGCGATGTGATCGACGGTGTGACATTCACCCTCAAGACCACCACGACCACCGAACCCGTGACACTGACGGTCAATGAGGACACGGCCACGGTGAAGGGCAAGATCGTGGGCTTCGTGAATGCCTACAACTCGATCCAGGATCAGATCACCCAGCTGAGCAGTTACGACGCCGCCACCGAAACCCGTGGTCTGCTCTTCGGAGACGCCTCACTGCAGCAGATGAAGCGCAGTCTGCAGGCACTGACCAATCGCAGCATCACGGGCGACTCGAGCAATACCTTCACCAACATGAGCCAGCTGGGGCTGACCAGTGGCACCTCCGGACGGCTGTCGATCAACAACGACAAGCTGGATGCGGCCCTCGACGAGCATTTCGACGATGTGGGCCGGTTGTTCTCCTTCACCAGCACATCCACGAGCAATGCGGTCTCATTCTTCACGCGCGAGGAACGGACGGAAACCGGTGATGTGGCGATCAGTGTGGTCTACAATGCCAGTGGGCAGCCCACATCGGCGACGTTCAACGGAGTCGCTGCCACTCTGGAAGGTCAGTTCATCGTGGGGGCCGAGGATGGACCCTTCTCCGGTCTGCGACTGCTGTTCAACGATCCCGGAGATGGGGGCGGCACCATCAATTCCACCCTCAGCATGTCGCCGGGCATCTCCGCCAGCTTCACTCGCGTGCTGGACACCATCACCAATGAAGACTACGGCAATCTCCAGTACCAGACCGACCGGCTGGAAACGACGATCGAACGATACGACGACACCATTCGGGACCAGCAGCGCCGATTGACCCAGATCCGGGCCAAGTACGAACGACAGTACCTGGCCATGGAAGAGGCCATCAGCCGCTACCAGTCCCAGGGAAACTATCTGAGCAGTCAGCTTTCATCTCTCTGACACCGCCTTCCGGCGCAGTGCCGGAAGCCTGCCTGAAAGGACATCCGATGGCAACGGACACCCGAGCCCGCCAGTACAATCACACCAGCGTTCATACGGCTGACCGTGGCAAGCTGCTGCTGATGGTGTACGATGTGGCGATCGGCTCCCTGCTGGACGCGCAGAAATCCATGAATGACAAGGATTTCCAGCAGAAAGGCCAGCACATGGATCGCGCCCTGCGCGCCATTGCCGAGCTGCGCAAGTCGCTGGACATGGAGAAGGGGCAGGAAATCGCCCGCAGCCTCGAGCGCCTCTATGAATTCATGATGCATCGGATGACCGAGGCCAACTTCAACAATCAGGCCGATCATCTGGATGTGGTGGTCAACATTCTGCAGGACCTGCGGGAAACCTGGGGCCAGGTGGTGCAGCAGCATGCCAGCGAGTCCCCTGAGCAGACCGCGGTGGCCGCGCCCCGTGCCGGGTTCCTGGCATGATCGCGCCCTCGTCGCAGCTGGGTGCCAGCATGCAGCTCAGGGCCTACCGCCCCGATCTGGCCGCTCGCCCCGCTTCACCGGGCAATGCCCCGGATCCAACGTCCAGAACGGCGCCCCAGGAGACCGACGAGCGGACTCCCGAGCCAGCGGCGGACAGCCGCAAAGGGTTGCGACTGGATGTTTACGGTTGATTCGCTTGCACCGTTGAACTGGCATTGCCCTTGCAATGAACCGGTCATCATCAGGAGGTTCTCAGATGCAGATCCAGGACGGCGCCTCGAACACGATCCAGCAACGGATCCAGCGGGCCCAGATCGAAACCCGCTATCAGAACAGCAAACAGCTTGATTCCATTGGAAATAGCCATCAGGGAGAGCAGGTGGAAATCAGCAGCACCGCCCGGGACCTGGGGCGTCTGATGGGCAGCCTGCGGGAAGAAGCCGCGCGGCTCCCCGATGTGCGCCCGGAAAAGATTGCCGAAGCTCAGGCAAGGATCTCCAGTGACTGGTATTCCCGTCCCGAGGTTCTGGATGCTCTGGGCGACAGTCTCAGCTCCAGCCCGATGGCACGGGTCGCCGCGCGCGAGGTCGGCCAGCAGGCACCCGCGGACCCCACCGGCTACCGCCCCGAACTGATGCAGGAAGTGAGCGACAAGCTGCGATCCGGCTTCTATTCGGATTCGGAGGTGATGGGCTTCGTCGCGGATCGCCTCAGCGATATCTACGGAATCCAGTAGGCGGGGGCAAAGCCTCAAGTCACTGTTGAAGCCATTTCACAACGATCCGCGCCCTGGATTCATTCCTTGGCGCGGATTGCTGTTTCGTGGAAATTTCTTGCTCTTCTGATGTTTGATTGTTAATTCTTCGGGCCAGACAATTTCGTCAGCAATGAACCGGCGTGCCGGTACGATAAATCTGCCTGGGTCCGCGTGCGGACCAAATCCGATAGTCGAATCACCACCCCGCCTGGCGGGATTCCGTGGTGAGGGAAAGGAGGGGCGACCACCGCGCGGTGGTCGCCTTTTTTCATCTCCCGCGATTCGACCCGACAGGCAATGAGCCGTGCATGGTCGGCGGCACCGCCCACCTTGGATGGCTTGGCAGCATGCGCTATTTTCGGGCTCCTGTCACCACCCGAGCCGAGGTCCCCCGTGTTGGAAGTCGAGATCAACGAAGTCACGTTCAACCCCAGCAGCAAGAGCTACATGGTGATCCTGCGCCAGAAGGACGCGGATCGGTGGTTGCCGATCTACATCGGTCCCGGCGAGGCGCAGACCATCACCTTCAACATGCGGCACTCGCAGTATCCGCGACCGATGACCTTCGACCTGATCCAGACCCTGATCGAGAAGCTGGGTGGAGTGGTGAGCCGCGTGCTGATTTCCCAGCTCAAGGACGACACCTTCTTCGCCGAGATCGACCTGATCAAACCCGATGGGGAAGTGGTCACCCTGGATACCCGCCCCTCCGATGCGATCCCGCTGGCACTCAAGTTGCGTCTGCCGATCTACATGAACGACGACGTGATGCAGGCGGCCGGGCACGATGGCTATCCCCGGATGATCTCCCTTGAAGAGCGCATCAGTCATCTGGAACGGGAACTGGGCAAGGCGGTGGAAGCCGAGGACTACGAGCACGCCGCCGAATTGCGCGACCAGATCAAACAGTTTCGCACCCTTCAGGGTGGCGACAGATCCGACAAGGCCTGAGAGTTCCGATGCCGGACACCCGGGTTTCCCCCGATCAGCATCCATTGTATACCGACCCCGTCTTCAGCTGGAACGGGCAGGGGTACTGTGCGCAGAATGACGCCGCCCGACGCCTGGACACCTGGTTCCAGCAGGAAGGCCTCGACCGCGAAGCCATCCTCAGCAATCCCGAACTGCCGGCCCGCCGGGTGGAAATCGCGCCCGGCGAGGGGCTGCTGCTGCTCTGTGAAGCCCCGCTGCAGCAGCGCATGCTGGAACAGCAGGCAAGTTTCGGACGGCTGGCGGCGGGCTTCGTGCACAATCTGAACAACCCACTGAATGCGCTGGGCGGGCTGATCCAGTTGCTTCAGATGAAATCGGGCGAGAGCCGCGACCTGGAAAAGATGGAACGCCAGCTGGACAACCTGACCGCGCTGGTGCGCTGCTGCGGCGAACGCTACCGCAAGCTGCATTCGCGCACCGAGGGGCGCTCGCTGGCCTGGGAGCGGATCATCAACCAGGAACTTGAGTTCTACTGGGCCGATGGTGTGCTCAAGCATCAGGTCGATTCCCGGGTGGAAGTCCCGCCCGAAGCTCTGGCACCACTGGACTTCGGCGATGCCAGCTGGCTCTTCGACCGCCTGCTGGAAGCCATGATCGGCTGCATCGAGGGGCGCGGCAGCCACACGCTCACGATCCGACTCGAGCAGGGCTGGCCCCGGCTGGAGCTGGCGGGCGAGCAGGCCTGGGATCGCGACCGTGCCCTCAGCCGCTTCGTCGACGGAAGGCTTCAGGAAATGCTGCGCGAACACCGACGCGAACTGCGCTGCACCACCGGAGCCGACAGCATCACCTTGTATACACAGGAACTGGATTGATGGAACACAACGACCGCAACGACCAACTGTTCCAGGGGCTGGTCTTCCAGTATCAGCAAATGACCATGATGGCCCTGGGCAAGATCAGCCGTCCCGAGGGCGGCATCCAGAGCAACCTCGAAGAAGCATCGCTCTACATCGACCTGCTGGCCATGATCGAAGAGAAAACCCGGGGAAACCTGAGTGGCCCCCTGCATCGCTTCATCACCCAGACCCTGCAGGATCTGCGGCTGAACTTCGTGGACGAGACCCAGCGCGCGCGTGCCGCCGCCAACGGCTCTCCCGACGAGTCGGACGCGGAATCCGGTGACACACCCCAGGGCTGAAGGCCCTTGGGTCCCCAACGGGGCCGCGTCGCCCGCCCTGCGGATGGCGACGCGGCCCCGGCATGTTTTCAGCCGGCATTCCCTCCGAAGCCGGCCCAAGGAGGCACCATGAGCCAATTGATGAAATCCATCTCCGGAATCCGCGGGGTGGTGGGCGACGGACTTGATCCCGAGCAGTGCGCACGCTTCGCGGCCGCATTCGGCAACTACTGCGAAGGCGGAACCGTGGTGCTCGGGCGTGATACCCGGCCCACGGGGGAGATGGTGCGCCAGGCCGTGATTGCCGGCCTGATGGCCACCGGCTGCACGATCGTGGACGTGGGCGTGGTGCCCACTCCCACCGTGGCGATCATGGTCGAGGAACTGGGCGCCGACGGCGGCATCTGCATCACGGCCAGCCACAACCCGATCCAGTGGAACGCGCTCAAGTTCTTCCATCGTGACGGACTCTTTCTGGATCCGGCCCAGGCCGCACGCCATCTGGAACTGGCCGAGAAAGGCCCGAGCTACGCCGACTGGTCGCGCATGGGCAGCCTGAGCCTGCGCGAGGACGCGCTCGAGATCCATGTGAACCGGATTCTGGCGCTGGATCTGCTGGACGTGCCCGCCCTGCGCAAGCGCAACTTCCGGGTCGCCCTGGACTGCGTCAACGGCGCCGGCAGCGCCATGCTGCCACACTTGCTGCAGGAGCTGGGCTGCGATGTGGTCAAGATCGGCTGCGACGGCAGCGGGCGTTTCTTCCGCGAGGCGGAACCCACGCCCGAGAACATCACCGAACTGAGCCGCGTGGTGGCCGAAGGCGGCTTCGATCTGGGCTTTGCCGTGGACCCCGACGCCGACCGCCTGGCCCTCGTGGATGCCAAAGGCGTGCCCCTGGGCGAAGAGCAGACTCTGGCGCTCTGCGCCCGCTTCGTGCTGGCCCATCGCAAGGGCCCCGTGGCGGTCAATGTGTCCAGCAGCGCGATCATGGACGATGTCTGCGCCGAAGCCGGCGTGCCCCTGCATCGTACACGCGTGGGCGAGATCAATGTCAGCATTGAAATGCGCAAGAGCGGTGCCGTGATCGGCGGCGAGGGCAACGGCGGAGTGATTCTGCCCGACCTGCACCTGGGGCGTGATGCACCCGTGGGTCTGGCGCTGGTGCTGCAGTACATGCTCGAGAACGGCATCGGCCTGCGGGCCCTGCGCGAGGAACTGCCCACCTATCAGATGGTGAAGGAAAAGGTCGAACTGGGCACTCTGGACGGTGAGGCCGCGGTCAACGCCCTGCGCGAACGCTTCGCCGATCGCCCCATGGACGAGACCGATGGCCTCAAGTTCCTCCAGCCCGATGGCCGCAGCTGGGTTCAGGTCAGGCGCAGCAATACCGAACCCATCCTGCGCATCTTCGCCGAAGCTCCCACGCGGGAGGCGGCCAGTGCGCTGGTGAACGAGCTGCGCGCGGCGCTGCCGACCGGCGCGTGAAGATCGCCACCGTCACCGGCTCCGTGGTGAGCACGCTCAAGAACCCGGAGTTCGTGGGGTACAAGCTGTTGCTGGTGACCGACACGGATCTCGACGGCAGCCTGCTGGGCGACCCCTACATCGCCCTGGATACGGTGGACGCCGGACAGGGCGACAAGGTGCTGATCAACAAGGAAGGCGGCGGCGCCCGGCTGCTGCTCGACAATCCCCGGATCCCCGTGCAGGCGGTGATCGTGGGCGTGGTGGACGACTGGCACACGGAATAGCGTGGTCCGGACCCGCGCGGGTCCCATGGAACAGCGAGGAACTGCATGGCACAGGACGAACAGCTCGAGCGGATCATCCAGGAAATGCTGGGTGCCAAGGCCCCGTCCACGGTCGACCCGGCCGCCGGCACACCGGCCATGCCCGAGCGGGCCAGCTGGGCCCAGCCCGACCTGCCGGCGATGGCGGGCTCGGCCTGTGGCTATTCCCCGGATGGCGCGATCGCCTGCGGGGCCGACCGTGTCTCATGCACCATCGGCCTGATCGGCCAGGTGCGTTCAGAAATCTCGCGCCTGATCGACCACACTCTGCTCAAGGCCGATGCCTGTCGCACATCCGTGGAGCAGCTCTGCAAGGAAGCCCGCACCCACCGCTTCGCCAGCGTGTGCGTCAACCCCTGCTGGGTGCCGCTCTGCGCGCGCCTGCTCGAAGGCAGCGACGTGCGCACCTGCACCGTGATCGGCTTCCCGCTGGGGGCCTCCAGTCCGCGGGTCAAGGTGGCCGAAACCCGTCAGGCGGTGCGCGACGGTGCCACCGAGGTGGACATGGTGATCAACGTCGGCTGGATCAAGAGCGGCGACTGGACCGCCGTGGAGGACGACATCCGCGGTGTGGTGGAAACCGCCGGCCGCAAGGTGCTGACCAAGGTGATCCTTGAAACCTGTCTGCTCGACGAAGAACAGATCGTGCGTGCCTGCCTGGCCTGCCGCCGGGCCGGAGCCGACTTCGTGAAGACCTCCACCGGTTTCAGCAGTGCGGGTGCGCGGGCCGAACACGTGGCCCTGATGCGGCGCGTGGTGGGTGCCGGCATGGGGGTCAAGGCCTCCGGCGGAGTACGCACCTTCGAAGATGCCGTGCGCATGATCGAGTCGGGTGCCGATCGGCTGGGTGCCAGTGCCAGCGTGGCCATCGTGGGTGGACGCCCGTGAGCGCATATCAGGTCATCCAGCGCAAGCAAGGCGGACACGAGAACACGGCCGAAGAGATTCGCTTCATGGTCGCGGGCGCGCTCGACGGCAGCGTCGAACCGGCGCAGTTGAGCGCCTGGTTCATGGCGATCTACTTCAAGGGCATGACCCCTGAAGAAACCTGGACCCTGACCGAGGCCATGCTCAATTCCGGGCGAGTGCTGGACATGAGCTTCAGTGACCGGCCCGTGATCGACAAGCACAGCACGGGGGGCGTGGGCGACAAGGTGACCTTCGTGCTGGGCCCACTCTGGGCCGCCTGCGGGCTGACCGTGCCCACCATCACGGGCCGCGGCCTGGGACACACGGGCGGCACGGTGGACAAGCTGGAGTCGCTGCCCGGCATCGAACTGGGCCAACCCCAGGCCCAGATGGAAGAAATCCTGCGCCGCACGGGCCTCTGCATCCTGCGCCAGACCGAAGATCTGGTGCCCGCCGACCGCATCTTCTACGCCCTGCGCGACGTGACCGCCACGGTCGAGAGCGTGCCGCTGATCTGCGGGTCCATTCTCTCCAAGAAACTGGCCGAAGGACTCAACTGCCTCGTGCTGGATGTCAAGTGCGGCAGCGGGGCGATCTTCCAGAGCATGCCCAAAGCCCGCGAGCTGGCGGAAGCTCTGGTGGCCATCTGCCGTGCGGGGGGCAAGCCTGCCACCGCGCTGATCACGGCCATGGATGTGCCTCTCGGGCGCCAGGTGGGCAACTGGAACGAGCTGGTGGAGTGTGTCGAGTGCCTGCAGGGCCACGGTCCCGCCGACCTGATGGACGTGACCTACGCCCTGGGCGTGGCCGGCCTGATGACTCTGGGCCGCTGCCAGACCGCCGAAGAAGGGCTTCTGATGCTGCGCGAGGCCGTGGACAGCGGCCGAGCCTTTCAGGTTTTCGTGGATACGGTGGCCGCCCAGGGCGGTGAGACCGACTGGCTGCAGCACCTGCACCACGCGCCGCGCCCTCAATCGGGCATCACACTCACCGCCCCGCGTGCGGGCTGGATCACGGGCCTGGATGCGCGCCTGATTGGCCAGACCGCCGTGGCACTGGGAGCCGGACGCCAGCGCCGCGAGGACTCGGTGGATGCCTTGGCGGGCATCACGCTGCACCGCAAGCCGGGTGACCGGGTGCGTGCGGGCGAGGCGCTGGCGGATCTCTACGTCGGCCCGGCCAACGTCGACCTGGAAGAGCGGGCGAAGATCGCCCTGGCCGCCTGGACGATTGAAGATGACGCCCCCACGAGCGATCACGCCGAGCGATTGCTGGCCTGCATCGACGCCCCCTTCAGCCCCGAGCAGTGGCGCGAGCTGCGCGACCGGGTGGGCCTGGGCCTGCGTCCTCATCCGCTCTGGACCCAGTGAGATGTCCCTGCCCGATCTGAATCTCCCTTTGCTACCCGCGAATTGTCAGCCCTGGACCACGGGTTCCAGTGCGATTCTTCCCCTGGCACACGCGCCACTCCTGCGCCTGCGCGGAGCCCCCGAAGAGGCTCGCGACCTGCTGCAGCGACTGTGCGCCAGCGACGTGCGCCCACTGCCCGTGGACGCGGCTGCGCCGGGTGAACCCCAGCTTTTGCTGGAGCGGGATGGCCAGGTGCTGGACCGGCTCTCCCTGAGGCTGGACCCGCAGGGAGCGCTGATCGCCTGCACGCCAGAACGCCTGGCCGCGGTGAGGGCCCGCATCGACTCGATGATCTTCATGGAAGATCTGCAGCTGGAGGAGGACACCACCGGTCCCGCCTGGCTGGTCTGGAGTACGGGTGCGGACCTGCCGGGCGATGCCGACAGCTTCAGGCTGGGGCCATCCCTGTCTCTGGTGCGTGGACCTTTGCCCGCGCGCACGGAATCCGCCAGCCCTCTGGATTCCCGTGTCTGGGCGAGCGCGCTCCTGGACGGAGGCGAACTGCCGCTCTGGCGCAGCGAGTTCTCCGTGAATCCCCTGTACACGCCGCTGGCTGGCCTGATATCGTTCACCAAGGGCTGTTATCCGGGGCAGGAAGTGATTGCCCGGATGGACAGCCGCGGCAAGGTGGGCTGGCAACTGCGCTGCCTTGTTCTGCCCGTCATGCCTGGAGACGAGGGGCTGAAATCCGAGGAGGATGGCGCGCCCGCGAAACTGCTGGGATGTCTGGCCGTGCCCGGAAACGAGTCCTGTCGTGTGCTGTGTCTGGTGCGCCCGGAATGGAGCGGGCTGAAGCTTGAGGTCGAAGGAAGGTCGCACCGTGTCGCACTGGACTGAGGCTCGCACCTTGGGTGCTCTGCTGCTGGGCGTGTTGCTGCTGACGGGCTGCGCCGAGCAGCACCGCGAGGACCTGCGGCTCTGGACCATCGCCACGTCGTCGCAGAGCCTGTTGGCGCTCACGCCCGAATCGCAGGGCTGCGATGATTTTGGCTACCAGGATCGGCAGATCGTCTCGATCGCGGTGGCCAGTGAAGACAGGGTCTACGGGGTGGACCAGTCCAGCCATGAGCTGGTGCGCCTGCGCCCCTGGGGCGGAGGTACCGAACGCATCGGGGACATCGTCTCGCTGGCCTTCCCCCAGTCTCTGGCAGCGTCGCCGGACGGTTCGCTCTATCTGCTGGATGACAACCGCACCCTGATCCGGCTCAATCGCGACAGCGCGACCCGGATCCAGGAGTGGCTGTTGCCCACCGGGTTGTACGCCTCGCTGTGTTTCAGCCCGGTGTCATTCACCAGCCCCACCCGGGTCAATGTGTCCGCAGGCGATCTGCTGGCCCTGCGCCAGGAAGCCGGCAACAGCTGGCTGATCCTGCTGACGCGCGTGGGCACATCGGTGGAAGTGCAGGATCTGGCGCGCCTGTCTCCACTGCAGAGTTTCTGCGGCTCGTCCGTCGACGGCCGCTTCTACGCTCTGGATGGCACCCGCCAGGTGCTGGAACTTCGACCGGAAGCCGGCAGTCTGCGCCCCCTCTACGACGCCTCCTGCGCGCTGGAATCGGCCGGTCCGCTGAGTACTCCCTGACTCTGGTTGATTTCCCCCGCGATCCAGCCAGCTCTGGCGGTCCCTGACACGCCGGTCTGGATAATTATCCCCTGCTAAATAATTTCTAATTGGTCTTGAATTCCGGGGTGCATACTTCTGCAGACAGCCCGCCGAAGCTCCCATCGGTGGCTAGCTGATCCGGTTAGGTAACAAGGGCTTTTTTCAGGTTTCCGGCGGCTCGGCGTGTTGCCACCGGACACAACATGTAGTATCATTGAAGCCGGTTTGTGGCATATCTTGTGGCTTGCGCGGAACGGCTTGCCAGGCCAGCCTGAACGAACCCCCGGCAAGCGTCCGGCCAGCTTCGGCCCGCTTCGCTGACTGACGGAATCCATCACCGCGTGACGGCACTCCTTGCCGTTCATGTCCTGGGCCGCTTCGCACAATTATCGAATCCAATCCGGACCGCCGTCAGGTAATGTCCCTGGCTGGTTGTTCCTTTGTGGGAAACTCAATCGTATCGATCGGAAGTCCCCCGTCGCACGCTGACGGGACCGGGGCCTTCCCGACAAGCAAGGGGAGTTGTACAGGTGAAGACACCCGCCCCGTCCAGGGAATTGTGGGAACAGGAGCCCGCGGGAGGAGACATGCTGGGCATGTTCTCGCTGCAGGGCAAGATGAGAAGCGCCATCGGTGAAGACCGGTCCCGGGACTACGAGGCCGTTTACCGTCACATTGCCGACGAGCAGGCCGCGGGGCGGCTGCCCGTCCACGAGGACTACCTCGGTGGCAACGAGCTGGCCATCAGCGTGTATTCACGCAAGTACTACGTGAAGGATCTGGAAGGCAATCCCCTCGAGCACTCACCCGAAGACGTCTTCCGCCGGGTCGCCTCCTTCGTGGCCGCCATCGAGAGCAATCGCCCCGCGATGAACGAATGGGGCGAGCGCTTCTACACCGAACTGCACGAAGGGCGTTTCATTCCGGGCGGCCGCGTGCTGGCCGGCGCGGGCGATCTCTTCCGCCTGAAGACCCTGGCCAACTGCTTCGTCTCACGCATCGATGAAGATTCCATCGACAGCATCTACCAGACGGCCTTCCAGTGCGCGCGCACCTACAGTTATGGGGGCGGCATCGGAGTGGACGTGACTCCCCTGCGCCCGCGCAACGCCGTGGTGCACAATGCGGCCGATTGCAGCACGGGTGCGGTGTCCTTCATGGAACTGTTCTCGATGACCACCGGCCTCATCGGCCAGAGTGGCCGTCGTGGTGCCCTGATGCTCACCATTGATGTCAAGCATCCCGACATCCTCGATTTCATCCGGGTCAAGAAGGACCCCAACTGGGTCACGCGGCAGATCGTCGAACAGTGCCGCTGGAGCGGCCGCTTCAGCGAGCCCCAGCTCAAGGAAGTGGAGAAGCAGGTCGCCGAGAACACCCAGGTGCGCTTCGCCAACATTTCCATCAAGGCCTGTGACGAGTTCATGGCCGCCGTGGAGGAGCAGAAGCGTTACGGCGAGAGCGACTGGCTCGTCTACCGCAAGCAGGGTCTCGAGCGCAAGCTCAGTGCGCCCCAGGACGGCGATGTGCATTACAGCGTGGGCATTCCCTCGCGCCCCCTCGAGAACTATGAGCTGGCGGCTCACCTCACCAGCCTGCGCGACCTGCGCGAATGGACAGCCCAGCACTGCAGCGGCAGTCTGGACGAAGCCAGCCTGAGCGATCCGGCCCGCCGGGATGTCTACGGCGACGTCCTGCTGCGTGCACGCGCCGAGGACGCCGACTTCGAGTATGCCATCCGCCAGAGCGGCGACTTCCTGCTCTATTTCGCCAACAAGGCCTCGGGTGAAACCCGGCGCCTGGTGAAGGCCCGCGAGATCTGGGACGTCTTCGTGGAAGGCAACTACCGCACGGCCGAACCCGGACTGATCTTCTGGACCACCATGAGCCGCTTCAGCCCCAGCAACTATGTGGGGCGGCCGATCATCAGCACCAATCCCTGCGCCGAGGTGCCGCTGGAAGACGGCGGAGCCTGCAATCTGGGCAGCCTGAACCTCTCGCGTTTCGTCAAGGATCCGTATACCGACCGGGCCGCCGTGGACTGGGACCAGCTGGCTTCCACCACCGGCATCCTGGTGCGCTTCCTGGACAACGTGGTCAGCTGGAACGAGCGCCTCAACGCGCTGGGCAAGCAACGGGCCGCCGCCAGTGAAACACGTCGGCTGGGGCTGGGCATCATGGGCATCGCCGACATGCTGTACCAGCTGGGCATGCCCTACGACAGCGAAGAAGCCATCGAGCTCATCGGCCGCCTGAGTGCCTTCATCACCAACGTGGCCTATTCCACCAGCAGTGGACTGGCCGCCGAGAAGGGCGCCAGCCCCGTGTTTGACGCACGCCGTTACCTCGACTGTCCCTTCGCCCAGCAGGCGCTCACGCCCCAGACCCAGGCCGAGCTGGCGAAGAACGGGCTGCGCAACATCGCCATCATGAGCATCGCACCCACCGGAACCATCTCGAACATCGTGCTCAGTTTCCGCGCGGGCAAGAAGAACTACATCGGTGTGAGCGGCGGCGTCGAACCGGTCTTCGCCACACATTACACACGGCGCACGGAAAGCCTGGACAACCAGAAGTTCAAGGTCTTCCATTCCACGATCAGTGCCTGGATTGACATGATGGGCAAGAACGAGGAAGTGGCCCGTGCCGACAAACTCGAGCAGGTACTGCCGGCCTTCTTCTTCCGCACGGCCCACCATGTGGACCCCACCCGCCGGGTGCGCATCCAGAGCGTGATCCAGCGTTACATCGACCACAGCATCAGCAGCACTCTCAACCTGCCCGAGGACGTACAGCCCGAAGTGATCAGCGACATCTATCTCGATGCCTGGCGCATGGGCCTGAAGGGAGTCACGGTGTATCGCGACGGCAGCCGGGTACCCATTCTCAGTCTGGATGGCAAGCCCACCGAATTCCAGCGCTTCCGCCAGCGTCAGTTCCGCCTGCGGGTCGGCGACAGCGAGCAGCTGGTGGCCGGCGACGAGATCCTGCGCCTGCCGGACGGCACCCTGAGCACTCCCTACCACTACCTGAAATTCAATGGCCTGAGCGTGGAGCACGTGCTCCAGGGCGGGCTCTTCGAGGAGGTGAACGCGTGATCCGTCTCGACAACTCCACCTTCACCCTGGAAGAGATGCCCCCGGAAGCGCCTGCCGCCACCACGGCGCCCGCTGCAGCTGCACCCGCGGTGCCGGCACCGGCGCCCGTGAATACCGAAGTCATTCTCGAGCGTCCCGACGTGGTGGATGCCCGGGTCTATCGCCTGCGCAGCGCCTTCGTGCAGCACAATGTCTACGTGACCCTGGGCTGGGTCACCCAGAACGGCCGCAAGCGCCCGCTGGAGATCTTCTTCAACAGCAAGGACCTGACCCGCAGCCCCGAGTACGCCGTGCTGACCCGCCTGATCAGCGTGATCTTTCGCAAGACGGCCGACCCGGCCTTCATCCTCGAGGAGCTGCGCGGCATCCACGACCCCAACGGCGGGTTCTTCAAGGATGGCAAGTTCGTGCAGTCCTTCTACGCCGAAGTGGCCGACGTGATCGAGCAGTTCTTTCTGGAAGTGGGCATCCTGGGCGGTCAGCCCGAGAAGGCCCCCGTCGCCATGGCCACCGAGTCCAGCGTGGTGGTCAACGATCCCGGCACCCGCTACCGGATCTGCCCCGAGTGCAACGACCGCGGCCTCAAGCAGGAGAACGGCTGCGATTCTTGCGTGCTCTGTGGTTACAGCAAGTGTGACAAATAGCCTATCCCCGGGTCCCCGGACCCTTTCATGCACAACTCGGCCCGCCAGCACCGCTGGCGGGCCGTCGTGTTCCCATGCCCCACTTGCTCACGGCGCCAGACCGTCGCCCGGCATGGGTCGCGCTGCCTCGGAAGCCCATACCTGAAACAACCAGACCTGTCCTCCTGAGTCCAGCCCGCATGATTTGCAGCGTTCGCATGACCGAGACAACGGCAGGATCGCCGATTTGCCGGGACACTTCTCGCTTGCGCTCCAGACTGCCACGGTCTAGCTTTTGCGCCATGCTGACAGGCCACCCCAACACCAATTCCCGAACAGGGGCCCATGCCGGGAAGCTCGCGCGCCTGCTTGTGCTTGTCCTGCTGAGTTTCCTTTGGCCCCAACACATTCTGGCCCAGGCCCCGATCGACAGCTCACGGTTCGACTGGTTCGTGCCTCTGCACACCAACACGCCCCCCGGTTACTTCTGCGAACCGCTCGAGCTGGGTGACGGAAACATGCTGGCGTGGTGGGCGACGTTCAATGACAATACTCCTCCGTTCTTCGATGATGCGTATGGATCAGTTGTGTCTCCCGAAGGTCTTGTGCTCATTACTGACCAAGTAATACAGAATCATGTGGCAAAGTTGAACTTCGGCTGCTCAGGGTTCCACAGCAGTTTCTATCAAATGGAAGTTGACTTGGCTGGAATTATGGGACCATTCATCAATGCCATCAGTGTGTATCGGATCCTGGCGGACTATACGAACAATGATCTATTGCCCGTGGCCGAGCAGGTGCTGTTCACCCTGGAAGACAGTCTGGCTCTGGGGCCATACCGCACGATGGTCGCTTCGGATTCCCGATTGCTTGTCGTTCATGGAGTGAGCGACGCACATGTGGATTCCGCACGGTATCTGGGGAATCGTCTGGTGTTGATGGATGCGCTGACGCTGGATGTGTATCTCGATACATTGCTGGTAGATGACCAATCACGCTATCTGCTTCAGAGTGTGGAAGGAGGATTTTTCCTGCGGGGTGGTATCAAATCTGCATTCATCGGAGATGATGCCGAGTTTGATTGGGCAGTTGACAACACATTCGGGATGGAAGTACGCCAACTTCACTCGGATGGTCAGAATCTGGTCTTTGCGGGCCGAACCAGCGGAGACTCTGTTCTTGTTGTACGCCAGGACCGGCTGTCCGGAGTAGAAATGGATGCTCAGCTTGTTGCGACGGATGTTGAGTCCAATGGCACAATGGCCGCGCAATGGCTTGATGAGCAGTTGTTCTGTGTGTTTGCGGGTGACGAGTTTTCGGATCAGAGCGGGAGCTTGAGCGTCTTTGATGCTGGATTGAATCATGAGGTGGCTTTTATACCACTTGATACGACGCTCACGGTCGCGAAAATGGTCGGGCCAGACTTGATCCGATTTTCCACCAGTCAGCCCCTTTTGCTCAGGTACCGCATGGAAGCGGGGGAACTGCAACTGTCAGAGTTTTATCTGGGGCCTTACGATTACTCGGCCACCAGCATTCCCCCGAAATTCGTCCACATCGGGGGAGCGATGCTCGGGCTGTTTCTGGGCTCGGACAATGGCAACCATTACCCGGTCGCCTTCCGGCTTGCCGACTGGGAACCGGTCACCGCGATTCTTCCCAAGGCCAGGTCGAATGACTCACATAGTGCCGTGGATGCCTGGGTGGACGCGAACACA
This sequence comes from Candidatus Delongbacteria bacterium, assembly GCA_020634015.1. Taxonomy (NCBI): domain Bacteria; phylum Candidatus Delongiibacteriota; species Candidatus Delongbacteria bacterium. Next base: position 53,223 of record JACKCN010000010.1, read on the forward strand.
GGCGGACGATTGATACTGCACCTGGCAAGCCGCAGTGCACAAGTCTCCTCGGTTTCCCTTTACAACCTGCTGGGGCAGCGCTGCGCAGAGTGGCATTTCGATGCTGGGGCAGTGGGAGCAAGCAGCATTCCTCTGGTCTTGCCCGCGATTTCCGGGGGGCGTTACTTCCTCAAGATTGACGCCAGATCCAACCTGCCTTTGATCCTGCCCGTGACCCTGCTGCCCTGACGACTGACAGCGGTGTCTGCGAATGACACGCGTGACCGACACCGGCGTCAGCAGACACAGAACCCTTCCTCCAAGTCCTTTAAAAACAGTCCGTCCTTTCTGGCTTGAATCTTGCTGTT